>CAZWZZ010000144.1:0-10529 GCA_964638395.1 uncultured Caldilineaceae bacterium | reverse complement strand
AAACGAAAGAAAAGGTGGTTGATGCGAAATGTCGAATAGGAGACACAACGAGGATGAGTACATCCAGAATCACTGGTGGTTTGCCAGCCGGACGCGGGCGCTCGAGGCGGTGATGAAGCCGTTGCTCCCCAGTGGCCCTGATGTCCGTCTGCTCGACGTGGGCTGTGGGGCGGGCAATATGATCCAGCATCTGAGCGAGTATGGCCGGGTCAAGGGCCTGGAGATCGACCCTCGCCCGGTCAAGATGGCCCACGACCGGGGGTACGATGTCGATCTCTTCGATGTGACCAAACCGATGCCTTTCGCCGAGGGCACCTTCGACGCGGTGACGGCTTTCGATGTGATCGAGCATAATGAGGATGATCGGGCTATTCTGCGGGATAGTTACCGCGTTCTCAAGCCGGGGGGGCATATCATCATCACCGTACCGGCCTTTATGTTCCTGTGGAGCCACAACGACGACATCAACGCCCACATCCGGCGCTACACCGCCGGGGAGCTGCGCCGCAAGTTGACTGAGGCCGGCTTCACCGTGCGCCGTATGAGTTACAACAACTTCTTCATTTTTCCCCTGGCCGCCACGCTTCTCCTGCTCCGCCGCTCTGCCGAAGCCAAACCGGAGCTGGCCTCCCACCATTTGAGCCAAGAGGAGTACCAGGTCGAAATGGAACCGGCCTCACCGCCGGTCAACGCCATCTTGAGTACCGTCGGGCGGGTCGAGGCCGGGCTGATCCGCCGCCTTGATCTGCCGGTCGGCACCTCGCTGATTGGGGTGGGGGAGAAGGCAGGCTGAGGGGTTGGTCTGATATTCAGTAGACCTCAGCATCCTGAGTAAACCGAAGGTTGTATCGAAGGGTGCTGAGGTCTGTTTATATTCCGTCAACAATAAATGACCCCGGCCACCAGCTTGTAATGCCGCTCGTTGAAGAGCATGCCCAACGAAATCGTCAGGTAGATATTCTGGCAGCCCTCTAACAGGGCACGATTGTGATGGTAGCGTTCAATGAAGTCGATGTCGGTGATGGGCAGATCGTAGAAGCCCAGGCCGTACAAGAAGATAGCCCGCAGTTGGTGGGGACCGGTCAGTCCGGGCTTGCAATGGAGGCTGAGGCTGGCCGGTTTTATGAGAAGCAGCGAATGGTCGATCTGCCCGATGCGACTGACCGGAATGGCGTTTTTCTTGTCGCCGAACAAAGTCGGCTCATCCACGGCCACCAGTTTATCGAGCAAGGCCGGGGTGGGGCAGATGCGCTCGACGACCTCCAGCCGGTTCCCCTCAAAACGCACGTTTTCCGCTTGATACCCCTGCGGCGCGGGCGCGGCGACATCGACAGCGACGATGTCCAGCAGGTTGATGTGATCGACCCACTCGGTGGCCACGGCCCCATACTCGCCATCGGAGACGGGACGCACCCAGACCGGCTTTCCCTGGTGCCGGACGATGTCGTAGCGATAGCCCCGGCGCGTGGCCAGGGTCAGTTCGATCCCGGCGATGCAGCGTTGCGTATATTTTTTAGAGTTGGCCAGGCAAATGAATAGCTTTTTCATCGTGACCGGTGTTACTGAAGATCAGTAGACCGCAATCACACCCTTCGATACAACCTCGTGCCTCGGTTTACTCAGGATGCTGCGCTCTATTGAAGATGGATGATTTCAATATCCGGGTTGATCTTTTGGAGATATTCGGCCAGCAGGCGGCGGTGGCAGTGGTCGGGGGTATGTTCGCTGCACAACAGGCAGCTTTGGTGGAGGGCGGCCAGATCAACACGCTCTTTGATGCGCCGCTCTTCTAACAAATCCAGATAGATGTCCGTATAATCAGCCCAGTCGATTTCTTTTTTGCGGTAGCCGCTCAACAGTTCCTTGGTGGGGGCAAAATCGAGGCGATGTTCATAGCCGATGTTGGCCAGCCGCCGGGCAAAAAAGGCCAAATCCCGCCCTTTGGCAAAGCCGGACAGTTGTGAGGTGTTGTTGATACGAGTGTCGATGATCTTTTTGACGCCGTGCTGTTCGAGCAGGTCGAAAAATTGTTGGGCCGATTTACCGGTGAAGCCGATGGTGTAGAGTTTAATCATAGGTCATTCCTCGTTGTTTTCATCCGTCACCTTGTAGGCCACATCCCGCCCCCGCAGCCGGTAGGCCGCCTCCAGCCGCATCTCCGGGGTGATTGTCTCGAAAAGGGTGCTTTGGGGCAGCTTTTTCTGATATTTCTCCAACAGTCGCGCTTCCAAATCCTCATTGTCGATGAGCGATCCATCCGGCAAAATATGCTTGACCGGCAGCCCCTCTTTGACCAGGTGGTAGGCGATCATCGAGAAACGGTGGCAGTCAAACGGATCCCCCTCCGAACACATCAGGGCGATGGTGTAGCCCAGCTCTAGCCCCTTGCGGAGCCGTTCCACGCCCTGCTTGAAGGCATCCGTGGCCCTGAATTTATCGAAATCAACCTTGCCCTCGGCAGTCAACAGGGAGGGCCGGGTCTGTCTGGCCCCAAACTCCTGCTCGAAATGGAGATAGATCAGGTCGTGGGCCTGGAGGCTCTCCCGGAGCGGGCGTTTGTTGTATTGCGGGGCGTAGCGGCTGTAGGGGGCGCTCCGCACGTCGATCAGGCAGGTGATGCCGAATTGGTGCAACAGATCGAGGAACTGTTCGATCTCGTGATTGGAATGGCCGATGGTGTAAATTGTATGATTTGTCATAACATTTGTCACGATAAAAATTTTAGGCCGGAACCGGCATCTGATCCCACGTTTGCCCTTGCAATACGCGCCCGGTTTGCTTTTTGCGGACGCCGCCCCACTGTTTGAAGAAAAAGGGCACCGCGGCGGCCAGACATTGATCTCGAATCTCAACCACCCACGCCTCGGCGATGGGTCTCGCGCCGGGACCAGACTCGCCGCCGACGATGACCCAGTCGATGCCGTCCAGATTCAGGCCGGGCAACGGCCCCAGCAACGGTTCCAGCGACAAAAATTTGACCCTGGCTCCGGTCTGGCGTAGATGGTCGATGCGTTCCACGTAATCCCGGTTCTCGACGCTGACGCCCATCCACACATTCTCCGGCCAGTCGATGTCAGCATCCAACGCCCGCAGCCGCTCTGAGCGTTTGGTCAAAATCTGGAATTGATGCCACGACGCCTCACGCATCACAGCGAAGATTTGCTGGATAAAATCGAAGGGAACCGCTTCGTGGAATAGATCGCTCATGGAGTTGACGAATATTTTTTGCGGCTTCTTCCATTGTAAGGGGCGGTCGAGGAGACGAGGGTGCAGCGTGACCTCGAAGCCGTTGACATAGCTGGGATTGCCCATTGCTTGGAGCCGCTTAGCCATACGTTCGGCGTAGCAATGTTTACAGCCGGGGCTTATTTTACTGCACCCGGTGACCGGGTTCCAGGTGGATTCGGTCCATTCGATAGCTGAACGAATAGCCATTGGTTGTCCTTGTTTTCTAAGATTTAACTTTATGTAATCTCAAGTATAGCACAACCGTTCTGTGATAGCGAAAAAGCCTACGAGATAGTCTCGATTATACCACAACCCCACTTACATCTCTCAGTAATCGTCGAAGGCATAATGGTCTGCTGAAAGCTGTTTTGGTCTGAATAGGCCAAACGTTTCAGCCGCTTTACATAGGGAATTAGTACGGGCTATGGCAAAATTACAAGATTGTTATGATATAATGTAACAGGAAATTTACCGTTGAAGACCAGAGCGACGACTATGTCCCAGACCCCGACCAGCGACGACTTGAAACTTGATACCCACCCTAAAAAGTCTGTTTTAATTGTTGACGATACCCCAGGCAGCCTGGCTATTCTGGTTGAGTATCTACGCGGCTCCGGCTTTGAGACGCTCGTCGCTGAGAGTGGCGAAGCGGCTCTCGAACAGACCGATCAGAAGCAGCCGGATATTATTCTATTGGATGTTTTGATGCCGGGCGGTATCGACGGCTTCGAGACGTGCCGCCGCCTCAAGGCAGACCCCACCACCAAAAATATCCCGGTCATTTTCACCACCGGCCTGGCCAACCCGGTCGATAAATTGAAAGGGTTGAAGCTGGGAGCGGTTGATTACATCATCAAACCCCTCCAATGTGAAGAGGTGGTGGCCCGCATTTCCACCCATTTGGTCATCCACAATTTACAAGAGAATCTGCGTGAGCAAAACCTCCACCTGCAACAGGAGGAGGCTCGCCATCGCCGTCTGGTGGCGGTTTTGGAGGAGAGCCGCGAGCGATACCGCTTGCTGGCCGAAAGCTCCGGCGACATCATCGCTATTCAGACGCCGGACGGTATTTATCGCTACGTCTCCCCGGCCTCCCAGGCCGTTCTCGGCTATGAGGATGAAGAGCTGGTCGGACGCTCGGTTTATGAGTTCATCCACCCCGAGGATGTCCAGGTGTTGCGAGGCGGTGAGGATGTAGTCAAGCAACGTCCGGCCCTCTCGACGACCACCTACCGCGCTCGCCATAAGGCCGGCTACTATGTCTGGCTGGAAACGACCAGCCAGGTCATTTACCACCCTCGCAACAACCGGGAGCTTGAGATCGTCTCTTTTTCCCGCGATGTGACCGGGCGTAAACAGAGCGAGGCGGCCCTGCGCCAATCGAACGAAGCGTTGGAAAAACGGGTTTCCGAACGGACGGCCAAACTGTCGATGGCGGTCGCCTTTCTGGAAGGGGAGATTGCCGAACGGAAGCAAGCCGAGGCCAGGCTGAAAGCGGAGATCAACGAGCGGAAGCGGGTCGAGATAGAGCTAAAACAGGAGATTGCCCAACGGGAGCGGGCCGAAAATGAACTCCGGGCCTACTCGCAGGGACTAAAAACTGAGAATGACTCTCTGGCCCAGATGGACAAAATCAAGGATGAATTTCTGGCCAACACGGCCCACGAACTCCGCACCCCGCTCAACGGCATCATCGGCATTGTGGAGTCGATGATCGATGGGGCTACCGGACGCCTGAGTCCGCCCCAACTTCACAATTTGACGATGGTCACTTCCAGTGGGCAACGGTTGATAAAGCTGATCGACGATAACCTCGACTCCTCGAAATTGAAGCACGAAAAGCTAGAGCTATCCCGGCGAGCGGTCGATGTCCATAGCGTCGCCGACGTGGTACTGACGTTGATCGAGCCGGTCACCGAAAATCGGTCGGTGCGGCTTATCAACGACATCGACCCGGAACTACCGGCGGCGAACGCTGATGAGACCCGACTTCAGCAAATTCTGAGCAATTTGGTCGATAATGCCTTGAAGTTTACGGACAGAGGGACGGTGCGTCTCGAGGCCAAAGTACACGGCGAGATGATGACCGTGATGGTGTCTGATACGGGGGTGGGCATTGCGGCTGACAAATTGACCACTATTTTTCAGCCGCGCCTCCGCAGCGAACAGGCGGCGCAAAAGCAGGAGGGCAGCGGATTGGGCTTATCGATCACCAAACAGTTGGTCGAGTTGCACGGCGGCACCATCCGAGTCGAGTCGGTCGTCGGTCAGGGGACAGACTTTATCTTTACCCTGCCGCTCCATAAGTGGCCGGTCAGCGCCAGCGCCGTCAACCGGGCCATCGACGCCCTGGCCACCGGGGACACCTTCCCCAGCGGCAACGGGATCATCTACCCGGAGGAGAGCCAACCGGCCCTGGATGTGCCCGCTCAAGCCCTGGCCGAAAACAAAAACTTCACGATCTTGGTCGTCGATGATGAACTCATCAACGTTCAGATTTTGACCAACCATCTTTCCCTCCAAAATTATGTCGTCTCCCAGGCGTTTGATGGCTTCGAGGCGTTGGAGGCGGTCGAGGAGAGTAAGCCTGATTTGATCTTGCTGGATGTGATGATGCCGAAATTGTCGGGGTATGAAGTGTGCGAAAAAATTCGGGAGACCTATCCCACGCACGAATTGCCGATTATTCTGCTGACGACTAAAAGCCAATCGACCGACCTGCTGGCCGGGATCGAGGCCGGGGCCAATGACTACATCACCAAGCCGATTGAAAAAAATGAACTGCTGGTCCGGGTCAAAACCCATCTACGGCTGGCCAAGATCAATATCGCCTATGGCCGCTTTGTGCCCCACGAGTTTCTACGCTTCCTCGATAAAGAAAGCATCGAAGATGTCAATCTGGGCGATCAGGTGCAGCGGGAAATGAGTATCCTCTTCTCCGATATTCGCTCCTTCACCAGCCTCTCGGAGAATATGTCGCCCCAGGAAAATTTCCAATTCCTCAATGAATATCTGGGCCGGGTCAGCCCGGTCATCCGCCAACATCGGGGCTTTATCGACAAATATATCGGCGACTCGGTTATGGCCCTCTTCCCGGAAAAGGTGGAGGATGCTCTGGAAGCGGCGATTGCTATGCAGTTGGAGGTCTCTCGCTACAATCAATATCGCCAAACCCAAAATCACCCACCTATCAGAGTTGGCATCGGTCTGCACACCGGCACGCTGATGTTGGGGACCATCGGCGAGACCCAACGGATGGAGGGCACGGTCATCGCCGATGCGGTCAACCTGGCCTCGCGGCTGGAGGGCCTGACCAAGCTGTATGGGGTGTCGATTGTCATCAGCGAGCATAGCCTCTTCAATCTGGAATCGCCGACGCAGTACCATTTCCGCTTCCTGGATCGGGTCAAGGTCAAGGGCAAACAGGAGCCGGTGTCAGTCTTCGAGATCTTTGACGGCGACCCCATCGAGATAATCGAATTGAAACGCAAGACTCTGTCCGACTTCGAGAATGGGTTGCTCCATTACCACAATCGGGAATTTGGCATGGCCCGCACCTACTTTGGGCGGGTGTTGCAGCAAAATCCTGATGATAAAGCCACCGCGCTCTACCTCAAGCGGGCCGAACATTTTATGGAGTATGGCGTGCCGCCTGATTGGGAAGGCATCGAGGCCTTAACTGAGAAATAACTCCTACTCCCTACGGGAAATCCCTGATAGGTTCACGAGTTGATCCTATCCCCCCCGGATCATTCCCCTATCTTGACCGTTGCACCACAATATGTAGGATATTCAGGGGGATGGCTACTATATGTATGGGGTTTAGCCATCCGGTAATTTCTCAGACGGCCGATGCCGAGAAATTTGTCTGCGCCCAATTATTCCATAGGGAATTGGTACGGTATTCCCCAAATCAAGCCGTTATTATGATATAATGGTGTGAAATATAGACCTTAACAACAGATAGACGCATATTATGATGACGGCTGCCGGACAAAACGGGCTGATGACAAACTTAAAAACACAAAAAACGGTTTTAATTGTTGACGACAATCCGGGGAATTTGAGCGTTCTGGTTGACTATTTGAAAGGCTCTGGCTTTCGAGTCATCATGGTCAAAGATGGCAGAACCGCGCTGGATCGGGCATACAGGGAAAAACCGGACATCATCCTGTTGGATATCATCATGCCGGGTCTGGATGGGTTTGAAACCTGCCGCCGCCTAAAAGCCGATGCCGCCACCGATCACATTCCGGTGATGTTTATGACCGGTATGAGTAACCCCGTGGATAAACTGAAAGGGCTTAGATTGGGGGCGGTCGATTACCTCAACAAGCCGGTTTTGTGTGAAGAAGTGTTGGCCCGTATCAATACCCACCTGACGCTGCACGAATTGCAAGACAATCTCCAAGAGCAAAACAACCAACTGCAAGAAGAGATTGTGCGGCGGGAGGCGGCCGAGCAGTCGCTCCGCCAGGCCCGGGACGAGTTGGAGCAGCGGGTCGAGAAGCGAACCGCCGACCTGGCCCGCGTCATCGAGCGGCTCAAGCAAGAAATCGGCGAGCGAAAGCGGATCGAACAGGAAATTCAGATGTACTCGGCCGAGCTGAAGTCCAAAAATGAAGCCCTGTCCCGCCTCGATAAAATCAAGGATGAGTTTCTGGCCAGCACCTCGCACGAATTGCGGACCCCCCTTAACGGTATCATCGGCATCGCCGAATCGATGATCGACGGGGCGACCGGCCAATTGACAGCAGAGCAATCTTACAACCTGTCGATGATCGTCTTTAGTGGCCGCCGCCTGACGAACCTGGTCACTGATACCCTCGATTTCTCTAAATTAAAACATCACGAACTGGACCTCAATCGCAAAGCGGTCGATATGCACGGCATCGCCGATGTTGTGATCCAACTCTCGCAACCGTTGACCGACAACAGATCTCTTCAGTTAGTCAACGATCTAGACTCAGAGCTACCGGCGGTCAATGCCGATGAGTCACGCCTCCAGCAAATTTTGCACAACCTGGTCGATAACGCTATCAAATTTACCGATTCTGGAACGGTGACGATTTCGGCTGAGGTGGAGGAGGAGATGATGGCCATCAGCGTGACCGATACGGGCGTCGGTATCCCGGAGGATAAAATCGACACCATTTTTGAGTCCTTCACACAGGTCGATTCTTCCGACACCCGCGCTCAGGGCGGGACCGGCCTGGGACTATCGATCACCAAACAGTTGGTGGAGTTACACAACGGCACCATCCGGGTCGAGTCGGAGCAGGGTCGAGGGTCTCGCTTCACGTTCACCCTGCCGCTCCACAAATGGCCGGTCAGCGCCAGCGCCGTCAACAAAGCCATCGATGCCCTGGGGCTTGATTTCGAGGAACCGAAGATGATAACCGCCCCGGTAGACCCGACCGCCATCCAAAATGAGGTGGAGCCGCTGGCTAACATTCCGTCTAAAGAGTTCGCCGAAAACAAAAAGTATACGATTATGATCGTCGATGATGAGTTGATTAACGTCCAGGTCTTGGTCAACTACCTGTCGATGCAGGGGTATGGCGTGGTCCAGACCTTCGACGGCTACGAGGCTCTGGATGCTCTGGACGAAACGGAGCCGGATTTGATCCTCCTGGATGTGATGATGCCCAAGCTATCCGGCATTGAGGTCTGTCAAAAAATACGGGAAACGCGCCCACCAAACGAGTTGCCGATCATCCTGCTGACTGCCAAATCCCAATCGACCGATCTGCTGGCCGGGTTCGAGGCCGGGGCCAACGATTATTTGACCAAACCGTTCGATAAGAATGAACTCCTGGCCCGGGTCAAAACCCACCTCCGACTCTCCAAGATCAACATCGCTTATGGCCGCTTTGTGCCCCACGAATTTCTGCGCTTCCTTGAAAAGGAAAGCATCGAGGATGTCAACCTGGGTGACCAGGTCCAGCGGGAGATGAGCATCCTTTTCTCCGATATTCGCTCCTTCACCACACTATCGGAGCATATGTCGCCCCAGGAAAATTTCAATTTCCTCAATGCCTATCTGGGGCGCGTTAGCCCGATTATTCGGCAGTACAATGGCTTCATCGACAAATACATTGGAGATGCGGTGATGGCCCTCTTCCCCAGCGATGTTGAGGATGCCCTCAAAGCCGGTGTCGAGGTGCAGCGGGAGGTGGCCAGCTACAATGAGTATCGAACCCACAGCAATGCCCCGCCGATTAAGGTGGGCATCGGTATTCACACCGGGACGCTGATGTTGGGCACGATTGGAGAGGAGAAGCGGATGGAGAGTACCGTCATCGCCGATGCCGTCAACCTGGCCTCCCGCCTGGAAGGGTTGACCAAGCTGTACGGTGTCTCTATCGTCACCAGTGAGGACTCACTCTTTAGCATCGACGACCCGGCCCAATACCGTTTCCGCTTCCTGGACCGGGTGCAGGTCAAGGGCAAAAGCGAGCCGGTCTCCGTCTTCGAGATTTTAGACGGTAATCCCCAACAGGTCATCGACATGAAACTGGAAACGTTGTCTGATTTTGAAAATGGGCTGCTCCATTACCACAATCAAGAATTTGGGATGGCCAAAACCTACTTTGAGCGGGTGTTGAAACTTAACCCTGATGACAAAGCCGCCCAACTCTATCTCAAGCGGGCCAGTCATTTTATGGAGTATGGCGTGCCCCCTGGCTGGGAAGGCGTCGCCGCTTTAACCGAAAAATAATTTTGGTGAATCCTGTAACAATGACCGTTTCAACCCAAAACGGCATCTCTGCTGACATTGAAAATAATACAATTCTTATTGCCGATGATAACGCCGATTACCTGTCGATAGTTGCACACTTTCTCCAGGAGGCCGGCTTTGTTATTGTAACATCGCGTGACGGCGAAAGCGTTATTGCCCAGGCCACGGCCAGCCAGCCGGCCCTGATTCTACTCGATGTGATGATGCCGGGCATGGACGGCTTTGAAACCTGCCGTCGTTTAAAAGCCGACGACCGGACGAGCCACATTCCCGTCATTTTTATGACCGCCTTGACCGATACCGTTGACAAAGTCAAAGGGTTCGAACTGGGGGCCGTCGATTATATCACCAAGCCGGTGCAAAAGGATGAGATGATCGCCCGGCTCAAAGCGCATATCACCATTCGCGCTATGCAGACGCAGCTTCAAGCCCAAAATAGCAACCTGCGCGAGGAGAACGTCCGCCGCAAGCGGGTGCAGGATGCCCTGAAAGAGAGCCGGGAGCGGTACCGCCTGCTGGCCGAAAACTCGACCGACATCATCTCCCGCCAGACGCCGCA
>CAZWZZ010000143.1:0-10556 GCA_964638395.1 uncultured Caldilineaceae bacterium | reverse complement strand
TTCATCCCCCATCCCTTATAATCAGTAGACCGCAATCGCACCCTTCGATACGACCTCGTCCCTCGGTCTACTCAGGATGCTGCGGTCTACTGATAATTCATCCTTCCCCAGTCCCCTCTCAAATTCACAGTTCACATTTTTTCAACACCTTATTTTTTTGTTAATAATTCGCCAGAAGCTCAGTAGCTCTGTAAGTAATCGGGAACAAGCCGAAAAGTTGCTTTTTTTAGCTTAGTCGAATGGGGGATGGTCAGGCCCTCGATAGGGGATGTTCCCTATAGTCGGTCCGGAGTTAAGGGGGTACACTGATAAAGATTAGGCCCTGAAAAGTGGCCGGTCAAAGCCCTTTTAAAACCTACACTTTTGTCCTACTGTCCCAAAAAGTACTAGGCTTGTGTTAAATAAGGTATGTTATAATGACAAACGTCACCTTAACCAAACGAGATTTCAATCAGACTTTACCAGAACCTGTGATGCAAACCAAGTACGTTTCCACACCCAAAATGTGGGGCTGTAAACCTGACGCCCCCGGTCAGACTCCCCGTCGATGGCCAGTCTATGCTTCAAGGAATCTAAATCCAAATATTTACATTGTTAACAACGTTTATCAGGAAGCCCTATGCTAAACTACGGACTCACTATCGCTCTCACCATTGTTCAATTGGTGGCCTGGTTTCTCATCCTGTTCGTCTGGCTGCCGCAGAAACTATTCCCGGTGCGCTCCAGCCGGGCCTGGACCTACCATCTGTTCGATTACGTGGTGCGGATGGCCTTTGCTTCGATCATCATCGTCCATCTTTTGGCCTTTCTGAACATCTTCGATCTGCTCTCGCTCCTCTTCGCTTTTGGTCTCCTGTATGTGGGGTATCGCGTCTGGGTTCGGCAAGAGCCGCTCTGGGCCAAGATGAAGGATTGGTCCAGAACGATGACCATAGCCTTCTTCGATCTGTTGGATCAACAGACTGTTCTCAAAAGCTACGTGACAACGACGCTGACCCGGACCCGGCGCGATTTCATCGCGGCGTTGCCCAAAGGGAACGATCTGTGGTGGGCGCTGGCGCTGGGGGTGGTGCTGCTCATCAGTGGCTATCTGCGTCTGTACGAGGTGGTGCGCGGTCCGGCCCTGGCCTCGGCCGATACCTATCTTCATCTATTCTGGTTCAAAGGGTTAGGCATCAGCCGTCTCTACCCGGATGGGCTGTACCCCTACGGCAGTTATGCCCTGCTGCAAGTCATCAACCAATTTACCCTGATCGACGGCACGCTGTTGATGCGCCTGCTGCCGGGCGTCATCGGCGTGCTGCTGGTGGTGACCATCTATTGGAGCGTCCACCGCTTGACGGCGCGACGCAGTCCGGCGTTACTGGCCGCCGCGCTGTACGGCATCTTTGCCTTTGCCCGCTGGCTGCCGCTGCCGTTGCCGCCGCAGGGGGATGTGTTGACGGTAGAGATGGCCCTGATTTTTCTGCTGCCCACTTTTGTTTTCCTGACCGAAGCGTTGGCGGAGACGATCCGGGGGAGCCACCGCCCGGACGGGGGGTCAGCGAAGGAGACCGTGGCCTCCGCCCCGGAACCGGACGAGGCCAGCCTGCCGCGCCCCTCACCGGCCGGCCTTTACTTTCAAGGGATGGCCTGCCTCTTCTTTATCCAACCCTTCGTTGGTATCCTGGCCCTCATCGCTTCGGTGGTGGCCCTGACACTGGTCACGATCCTCAGCTTGCGCTCCCGGCGAACTATCCGGCTGTTGAACCTGGGGCTGGCCGGGGCGCTGGTGGGGCTGGCCCCGCTGCTGATCGGTCTGGCTCAGGGGCAGTCGCTCCATCTCGGCCCACTGCGCTGGGATGTCCACTTTTTTGGGCTGTCCATCCGCCACATCAACTATCTGCCGACGCCGCCCCCCACGCCGGCCGCGACGCCCATTTTGTACCTGGGGCTGGCCGGAGCGTTGGGGTTGATCGCCCTGTCGGTGTGGCGGACACAGGCCGGGCCAACGCTGAGGCTGGGATGGCAGCTCTTTGGGGCGGCCTTGTTGACGCTCACCCTGCTGTTCCTGCCCCGGCGTCTGGGCCTGAATGAAATTTTGCTGGCCGGGCAGGTGGCCCGCGCCCTGGCCCCGGTGTTGAGCGTTCTGGTTGGTCTCTGTCTGCACCAACTGTGGTTATGGCTGGCCACATTGATGATCCGGGCCGAGGATAAAATGGCCCGCCCGTGGCCCCAATATCTGGAACTGAGCCTGACGATTTCGATCTTAATCATCATTCTTCTGCCCTTTCCGGCGGTTCTCATTCCCTCGCCGACGCTGGCCGTGACGACCATCCCCAAAGCGGAGTATGACAGCGTCACCGCCCAGATATTCCGCATCAAAGAGGAGCTTCCGACCTACCGCTGGACGGTCGTGGCCTACCCGGAGGCTCTGCCCCAGGTGTTTGGGGAGGGCTTCTCCATCTCCAACGAAGATTTTCTGGAAAGTTACCAGCCGGAGACGTGGCAGTTCGATCCCCGACGACCGGAGCTGGCTATTCCCTCGCCCCACGTCTTCATCTTCATCGAAAAGCAGCCCTACATCGTGCCCGGCACCAGCCGCGAGGAGGCCATCGACCGGGATCTGACCCGACAACGGCTCCAGGATTGGGTCGAGCGGTATCAAGCACTGCATACCGATATGAGCCTCTATTATGAAGATGGGGTCCTGGCCGTTTATCATATTTATCGCACGCCGGAGGAGGAGGATCGCATCCTGACCGCGATTGAAGCGGGGCAGATGCCCATCGGCATTGCCCCGCCCGCTCCGCTGGCAGAGACGGCTGATGAGCCGCCAGTGGCCAGCGGGGAGCCGGCCGCCGAGGACGCCCCCCCCACGCCCACTCTGGTGCCGACCCAGGCCATCACCTACCAGGTCCAGCGGGGCGAGGTCATCAACCTGGTTGAATTTGAAGGTCAGATTGCCCCGGTCGATCAGGAGCGTCTCTTCTTCCGCACCTCCGGGCGCATCAGCAGCACCTACGTCACGCAGGGGGAGGTGGTGACCAAAGGCCAGCTTTTGGCCGAACTGGATACCAGCAGCTTGAAGCGTTCGCTGGCCTCGGCCCGGCTGGATCTGGAGTTGGCCGACACCGGATCGGGGAGCGGCTTGAGCCAGACCGCCGAGACCCGTCGCGCCCACCTGGAGCTGGAAATCGCCCAGCTCAACCTGGAAGCCAGCCGCGCTCAAGCCAACAGCGGAACCTCCCCTTCGGAAACGGCCCCGGTTTTAGAACAAGCCTTCCTCAACTTGCAGGCGGCGGAGGATGATTTCAACGGGGTGCAGGAGGCGCTGGATACGCCGGTCGGGGAGAATGAGGCGCTAAAAAGTGTCTGGAATGATGGCTGGGTCTCGACCGTCTTCGAGCGGGGAAGCGCCCTGGAAGAGGCCACCAAGAATTACCTGCTGGACGAGCTATATTATGAGCAGGCCCAGCAAGCGTTGGCCCAACACGAGTATGACGTGGCCATCGCCCAACGGCGGGTGGAGATGGCCCAACTGCGGGTGGATGAGGGGGCGGCGGGTGGCGGTCAGCGCCTCGAGACGGCCCTGGAACGAACCGAGGCCGATCTGAAACGGATTGAAGCGGACCTGGCGAAAGCCCGTCAGGCGGTTGAAAATGGCAGCCAGAACCCGGATGTGTTGGCCGGGCAGTATGAACGGCTGCGGGAGTTGGAGCGGCAGCAGGCCGAGACCGAACTGGAGATCAAACGGCTCCGGGCCGAGTTAGCCACGAACGTCGGGGGCCAATCGGCCGAGGCCCAACAGGCCGAGATTGACCTGTTGGTGGCCATGATCGAGTTGGAGCAGATCCGGGAGCAGAAAGCGGACCTGGAACTGAACGCTTTGCAAGCCAAAGCCAGCCTGGATCGCTCGGTCGGGGTGCGGCTCAAAGCCGAAAGCAAATATAATGACGTGGCCAATGACCGGGCCCAGCCGCCCGAACTGCTGGCCCTACACCAGGCTCAGATGGCCTACATCGAGGCGGATGTGGCCCACCAACGGGCCGGGAGCGGCGTCAGCGAAAAGGAGGTGATGCTGCGGGAGCATGACGTGAAACAGGCTCAACTCAACGCGGGCGTCACCGGCGACGATGCGCCTGTGTTCGATCTTGAGCGGGAATGGGCGCTGTTGGAGATCGAACAACTGGAAAAAGAGATTGCCAATGCCCAACTAATCGCCCCCGGCGACGGCGATCTGTTGTCGATAAGCCTGGCTCCCGGCCAATTTGTCGATGCCTTCCAACCGGTGGCCATAATGGCCGATTTGAGTCGCCTGGAAGTCAGCGCCGACCAGGTTCCGCTCCAGATACGCCGGGCATTGACCGCAACAATGCCGGTGACCATCACCACCCTGGTCGGGACGGAGCAGACGCCCATCCGCGGCACCGTTCGCTCTGTGCCGCTCCTGACCGCGTCGCCGCCGGACAGGGACGCGGGCGAGGGTAGCCCGTCCCCGACCGAGAGCCAGGTGCGCGTCACCCTGGCCGATGGGGGCGAGCGGCCCGGCTACCAACTGGGGGATCGGGTGCTGGTTCGGGCCGAAGCCGCTCGCCAGGCGGACACGCTGTGGCTGCCACCCCAGGCCATCTTGACCAGCCCCGACGGCGAGCCTTACGTCTTCCTCAAAGTGGGCAACCGCGAAGATCGCGTGGCGGTGGTGCTTGGCCTGGAAAGCCGGGAGCGGGTCGAGATTGTATCAGGATTAGAAGAAGGACAAACGGTCATCCTTAAATGAGACAGCAATTCAACAAGAAACTTCGTCACCTGCATGGGAAACTTCAGCAATTAAATGAGAGACTTGAGTTAGCACAGCGCCGCAAACAGGTTCGGGACCGGGTCGATTTGGAGCGGGAGTGGCTGGCCGATCTGGTCAAGCTCAACGCCCTGCTGGATGCCCTGCACCAGGTCAGGCAAAGCCTGAAAAACCTACCCCGGCGCTGGCGGGCGCGGCTGGCGGCCTGGCGAGAGCGAAGCGGCGCGGCCTCCACCACGCTGCTGACCGTGTCGCCCCAAACCTTGATCCTGCGGGCCGTGCCCCTGGCAGCCATCATTATGCTGATCCTGGCCGTTTACCATCGCGTCCCGGCCCACACCACCTTTGAATCGTTCGATATTTTCACCACGGCCCCCCGGCAGCAGGTCTTGGTCGTCCACAACTCGACCGATACCTTTGGTGAGCTGGCCTATGATAATACCGTACAAGCTCTGACTTATGCCCATCTGGAGTATGACACCTTCGACCTGGGCGCGCCGGCGGCCTGGCCCGATTTGAGCCAATATAGCGCCCTGCTGTTCGTGACGGAACTGCTGGCTGAAATCGACGAGACCCAGGCGGAACAAATCACGTCCTATGTCCACGATGGCGGCGGGCTGGCCGTGGTCTATCGCGGCTGGAATCCCCACCTGGCCGACCTGTTTGGCTTCGCAGCCAGCGAGGAGGTCAGCCGTCCGCCCCTGCTCCCGGACAGCGAGGGAGGGCTGCTGGTCGAGGAGGATTTCTTCCCCGGCATCGACGGCCTGGTGTTGGGGCCGGAAGAGGCCGGTGGCCACGTCCCTTACGAGACCGAGGTGCAGCCGGGGGTGAGGGTCATCGCTACTTCGGCGGCGGGGCGGCCCCTGCTCTGGCAGCGGCGGGTTGAACAGGGCCGGGTGATGTACTGGAACACGGCCATGTTAGCCGGTAAAAGTATGCGGGGCTTGATTGTTCAATCGGTGGCCGCTGTCCAGCCGGTCAGCGTCCTGCCGATGGCCAACGTGGCCGTCATCCAGATCGATGACTTCCCGGCCAGCTTCAGCGACGGGATGCTGGAGCCGGTGGCCAGTGAATACGGCCTGTCAACGCTCGATTTTTACAGCCAGGTCTGGTATCCCGATATGCTGAAAATCGCCCGCCGCTACGGGTTGGATTACACCTTTCTGATCCCTTTCACCTACAACGCCCAGGCCGAGCCGCCGTTCGAGTTTCAAGAGTGGGCGCAGGCGACGATTAGCCTGGATGGGCAAGAGATACCTTATGGCCGGTACGCTACCCAGATGGCCACGCAGCGGGATGAGATCGGACTGCACGGCTACAACCATCTGCCGCTGACGCTGCCCAATTGGGGCAGCCGGGAGAATATGGTGGCCGCCCTCGGCGCGACGGCCCAACAGTGGGAACGGGAAGATTTGGGCGACCTGCCGACGACCTATGTGCCCCCTCACAATCAGTATGACGAAGCCGGGGCGCAAGCCTTGACCGAGGCGTTTCCCTCGCTGACGGTCATCTCCGGGCTGTACAGCAGCGGTCTGTTCGAGGCGGGGGGCAATCGGGAATTTGGGCCGGAGCCGTGGAACCCGGCCCTGTTTGCGATGCCGCGAGCCACCTCCGGCTACAATATGGATCCGAGCCAACGGCTGGCGATGCTGTCCCAGTTGGGCACGATGGGCGTCTGGACCCACTTTTTGCATGCCGACGATGTGTTTGAGACACCGGAGAATTACCCGGAGGCGACCGACGTCCGCAACCCCGACGGCTGGTTCTGGCGGGGCGATCACACCGGCCAGCAGAACGGCTTCTACTACCGCTTCCGGCGCTGGCTCAACTTTACGCGGGAACATTACCCCTGGCTGCGGTACGTCCACACTGCCGAAGCCCACGACATTCTACAACGCTACCTGGCCAATCAAATCTCGGTCGATTTGACACCTTACGACCTATCGATCCAGATGACCGACCCAACCTTTATCCAGATTCGGATTAATGATGACCGCCGTCTCAATATCAACGAGATAGAGGGCGTCCAGTTCGTCCATCTCCATCACGGCGATGGTTACAAAATCTACACCTTACGGGCCGTCAGGGAGATGGTCGAGCTGCAACTACTCATTCCGAAGGTTGAGGAATTAAGATAACGGACACAAGATTATGAGCAAGAAAATTTTTTGGACAACTTTGGCCATCCTCTGCCTGCTAATAACCTCACAAGGGCTGTCTCAACGCTCTTTTAACGGACACACCGCCTCGGCCAGCGCCGAGCAGCAATTCATCCTGGTCATCCGCGATTCCCAGAACCGGACGGAGGATGAGTTTTACGACGTGACGATGAGAACCCTCTATTACGCCCGGCTGAACTATGATGAGTTGGATTTGGCCACAACCGCCATCTGGCCCCGCCTGGGTCAATACAGCGCCATTCTTATTTTGACCGAGTCGCTGGAAAAAATCAGTCCCCTCCAGAGTGGTGACCTGCTCGCTTACGTGGACAATGGGGGCGGCCTGGCGATGATGAAGCCCGGCTGGAACCCCGCCCTGGCCCCGCTGTTCGGCTACCAGGCCGGGATGCAGGTTGAATTTGCCGAACAGTACGAAGCCGAAACCGGCGTCCACTTCGTCAGCGATTTCTTCCCCGGCCTGAAAGGGTTGGTCTTGAGCAGCAAACTCATCCCCGGCCACTCCCGCCTCGACCTGCCGCCGCCCCAGACCGACCAGGCACGGGTGCTGGTCACGACCGACTCCGGTAAGCCCGTAGCCTGGCAAACCCGCTACGGCCAGGGCCGGACCATCTTCTGGAACAGCGATTTCGCCACCACGCGAGACTCGCGGGGCATGGTCGTCCAATCAGTGCTGAGCGTCCAGCCGGTGGCTGCCCTGCCGATTGCCAACTTCGCCACCTACCAGATCGACGACTTCCCGGCGGCGGTCTCCACCGAAAAATTGGAACCGATCAAGAGCGAGTATGATATGACGATGGTTGATTTTTATCACCAGGTCTGGGTTCCCGATGTGATGGCTGTTTCGGAGCGGTATGATGTGCCGTATACATTCCTCATACCCTTCAACTACAATCCCCTGATCGAACCGCCCTTTGATTTTAAGGAGTGGGAACACGCCAAAGTAACGATTGACGGTCAGGAGGTAGAGTATGCCACTCTGGTTTCTCACCTGGTGGCGCAGGGGCACGAGATGGGGCTGCACGGCTACAATCACGTTTCGCTGCTGGCTATTCCCGATTACTGGATTCCCAACCGCGACCGGGAAGCGTGGGACGCGGCGGCCCTGTTGGTCGATGCCCAAAAGCTCCTGGATGCCGAGCAGATTGTTGAACGGCTGTCGGCTCAGGCCCGGAACCTGGGGTTGACCGTGCAGGAACAGGCGCAGCTTGATGACGCGGAACGGGCGCTCAAGCTGGCCACCGAGGATAAATATAACGGAGCGGCCAATTTGTTACAGGCCAAAACAGATTTGGATACCTTGACGGCTAAGGAGCGGGCCGGCGGCTTGACCCCCAAAGAGAAGTCGGTCAAAACGCTGGCCGCCCAGAAAGTTGAGCTGGCCGGTCAGCAAAAATTGGCCGAAGCCCAAAGCCTGGTCACGCTGGACGAGGCCGCCCTGCGGGCGATTGTCCTGAACGAGGCCAGAGCGACGGCTACCGCTGCCGGAGCCGATAAAATCGCCGAGGCGGCGCAGGTATTGGCCGAGCTAGAGCAAAAAGCCGAGGATAATATGGCCTTGGGGTTGGCTGAAGCCTCTCGGCGCTGGGAGGCGGACAATATAGGTCCCCAACCGGTCACGTATGTGCCGCCCAACAATATTTTTCATCCCGCCGGTCTGCGGGCCTTACGGCGCGGCTTTCCGACCATCAACATTTTGGCCGGGGTCTACACCGGCCACTTCCCTACCGGCGGGCACCGGGAGTATGGCCCGGAGGTGTGGGATGATTATTTCTTTACCATTCCCCGCATCACCGCCGAATATACGATGACCCCCAGCAGCCGCTACTCGATGATTTCGATGCTGGGCACGATGGGCGTCTGGACCCACTTTGTTCACCCCGATGATGTGTTCCACACGCCGGGCAACTATCCCCTGTCCAGTTTCCACCGTAACCCCAACTCGCTGCCCTGGCGGGGCGACCATACCGGCGAAAAGAATGGCTATTACTATCATATGATTGAGTGGCTCGATTTCAACGAGGAGAATTTTCCCTGGATGCGCTACACCCGTACCGACGAATCGTATGAGATTTTGTCCACCCATTTCGATAATGAGGCAACCATCGAGATTAGCCCCGATGCCTTGCGGCTCAACAGCGCCCACTCCTCCTTCTACTTTGTCCGCATCAACAACGGCCAGCGCATCGACCTCAACGGGATCAACGATGCTCAACTGGTCGATGTCCATCACGGCGAAGGGTACCGGCTCTACGTGCTGCGGGGGCTTGAGAGCAAGGTCACAATGGATTTGTTACCGGCGCAGGAGACGGATACGCTTCCGCCCCCGCCGGTCACAATTACGCCGCTGCCGCAACCGACCGCCGAGGAGAATGTGGTCGATTATCAAAGCAGCGATACCTGGGGTATGGCTCCCATCCCCACTACCGAACCGACCGAGACCCCGGTGGTCACGGCCACGCCCGACTTCGGGGCCATTCCCATTCCCACGCCGACGATGCGGAGTCGGCGGTGATTGACTTTAGAAAGTGAGACCACCCAATGAAACTGACCACCCTTCTACTCTTGCTGTTGTTGAGCCTGACGGCCTGCAACCCAGCCTCGTCGCCGGAGCCGACTGTTGAAAACCATCCGGCGGCACAGGAGAACCAGACCAAAATCATTAAAACCACCACCAAGCCACTGCCTAGCCCGACGGTACTCCCCACTGCCACCGCCACCCCCGACGTTATCGAAGAGACCCCGGATGAAGAGGCCGAAGCCGCACCGGACACAGACCCCGAAGCGGAGACAGAGGCGGAAGACACCCCCCTTGAGCGGGTCGAACAGTGGAGCTATCTCATCGAGGAGCCGCTGTCACCGGAGCAAATCGAGGCGATTGCTGCCTCCGATGTTGATCTGGTCGTGCTGGATTTTACCCCGGCGGCGGTCAATCAAACCGATTACGACATCGCCGAGACCGTGGGGCGGCTCAGGAATGCCGACACACCCAAGCTGGTCTTGGCCTATCTGAACATCGGCCAGGTGGAGCCGTCCCGCACCTATTGGCCGGCGGCTTGGGACGAAGAACGCCCCTGGTGGGTCATCGAGCCGAAAACGGCCCTGCCCCACGGCAATCTGCCGGTCAGCTATTGGAATGAGGCATACCGGGCCATCTGGCTGGCCGAGGATGGCCTCGTCGCTGCCGTCATCGAAGCCGGGTTTGATGGTCTCTATCTGGATGGTATCGAGGCTTACGCTGATCCGGCTGTTGAAGCCTTTGCCGAGGAGGATGGCTCCGACCCGGCCCAGGAGATGGTCTGGCTGGTGGGGGACATCGCGGATATGGCCCGCGAGCAGCAGCCGGAGTTCATCATCATCGGCCACAACGCCGTTGAGTTGGTCGAATGGGACGAAGAGAATTACCTGCGCTCGACGCTGGACGGTCTGGCTCAGGAGCGGCTGTGGTTTGATGACCTGTCCGACAGCGACCTGAGCGAGGCCCAGTTGCCGCTGCTGACGGCGGCTCAGGAAACGGGCCACAAGATTTTGACCGTCGATTATCCGCTGGCCGAGGAGGATGCGGCGTGGGTCAGCGAGGAGAGTCGCACTATGGGCTTCAC
>CAZWZZ010000142.1:0-10592 GCA_964638395.1 uncultured Caldilineaceae bacterium | reverse complement strand
ATCAAGGCGCTCCCGGCCCGGTTGAAGAGACCCGTGGGTCGGCTCTCGACGCGGTAGGTATCAAGCAGGAGGGGACCGTGGATGACCTCCAGGCGGACCTGGTGAGGCTGCACGGCCAGGCCACCAGCGACGGTGTGGTTCTGCCGGGTAGAGCCGGTTAGCGTGATTTCGGTCGGCGGTTCCCGGTCAAGCTGCACCCGCAGGCGACCGCTGCCGATGGTGACGATCTCGAGGCGGCTGCCCTCGAAGGTGAAGGTGGCGCTGGCCCCGCGCTGCCCGGCTAGAGCTTGCCCAAATGTCGAGGCCTCGTGGTCAACCGGCTGCCACGCCCCCTCATCGCCTTCATACGTCACCGCCCAATGGTCAGCCTGATGGACGCCGGCGTACATCACCGGCGGCTGATTGGCCTGCTGCTTGATGGCCTCATAGACGGGCAGGGGCGTAAAATTTGGTTCGACCATGCGGAAATAATATTGGGGATTGCTCTCCCGCTCCCGCTCATCGGCCTGTTTGAAGAACCAGTAGAAGCCGACGCCGAGCCAGGGCCACTCCTGCTGGATACGTTGGAAGGCCAGGGCGGCGTAACGGGCCTGCTGCTCCGGCGTAACCTGGCCATAGATAGGCGGCAGGCCGCTCTCCGGGGGCAGGGCGTTCCAGCTTAACTCGCTGAGCCAGATCGGTTTGTGGGCGTCGCCGTGGCGAACCATCACATCCCGGATGTAGAGAGGGCGGGAGAAGTTGAGGACGCGGGGCTGCATGCGGCGGTCGGTCGGCCCGCTCCACAGGCCGTAGCCCTGCATCGCCAAAACATCGAAGTAGGGCGCGGCCCCGGCTTTGTACAGTTGCTCTAAAAATAGGACATCGCTCAGGCCGCCGGGGCTGACCAGGCTGCCGTCAGGGGCGTAGCGGCGGGTGCGGTCCAACTCGATGGTGGCGGCTAAGGCCCCCATCACGGCGATGGCCTCGGGATCAACCGCTTTGAGGCGGGTGTAGCCCTCTTTGAGCAGCGCGGTATATTCTTCGGCGCTGACCGGATAGTCACCCCATTCGGGGTAGATGTTCGGCTCGTTCCAGAGCTGGTAGGCCGGGATGCGCCCCTGGTAACGACGGGCGACGGCCTCCACAAAATCACCATAGTCGGTCAGGTCGTCGGGTGGGGCAAAGGTGCCGACGGTGTTGGTCATGGCGCGGGTCCAGGCGGGCGGGTTGCTAAGGCGGGCCATAATGTTGATGTCATATTTTTCGGCCAGGTCAACGATATGGTCATACTTTTCCCAGGCCGATTTATGGGGATCGTGGCGACGATCCTCGAAATCTCCCTTGCCGTGAATTTCGATGTCCTCCCAGGTAAACTCCTGCCGGACCCATTTGATGCCCGCTTCGGCAATGAGGCGCATAGCTTCCTCCCGCTTGTGGGGTTCAACCTCATTTTGGAGGAACGTATTGACGCCATAGGGGTTGACGTTAGCATATTGAACAGGGACATTGTCCGCTGTCTGTAAAGGGGGCTGGAGACGGGTCAGGGCGTATTGGAGGGTGCCGGAGAGTTGGGGCAGCAGGGCCTCCTCGCCGGTCAGGTGGAAGAGAGTCCGGCGCAGCGGATCGCGGGCCAGGAAAAGAGCGCCAAGTAGCAAAAACAGCAGGATGACCAGTATGGATTTGGATTTAGTAGACCACAGATTCCTATTCATCGGGACGGGATTGTACCGTAAACCGGACGTGGTAGCAACTCACCCGACTGGGCGAACTCTTATCACCTGACCGGGTCTTGACACCGGATGGACTGTCTCTGTATACTGCATAATACTAACTGATTGATTTGGAGGTGTATGAATGGAGCCATTGCGGGTATTGTTGGTCGATGACCACGTTCTATTTCGAAAGGGAATTGCTTCGCTGTTGTCGGCCCGGTCCGATATGACAGTGGTGGCTGAGGCGAGTGACGGTGTGGAGGCGGTGCAAATCGCCCGTGAAACGCTGCCCGACGTTATATTGATGGACATCAATATGCCCAAACAGAATGGGCTGGAAACGGTCAAAATCATCAAACAGGAGATGCCTCACATTCAAATCGTGATGCTAACCGTCTCGGATAATGATGAGGACCTGTTCGAAGCCATTAAAAACGGGGCCAAAGGTTACTTACTTAAAAATCTGGAGCCGCAGGAATTGTATTCGATGCTGGATGGTATCCGCGAAGGCGAGGCGGCGATTTCGGGCAAAATGGCCACCCGCATCTTGAAGGAGTTCCGGCAGCCTGCCGCGGAAGTAACACAAGAAGTGCGGAACCTCGATCAGTTGACCGACCGCGAAGTGGATGTTCTGGAAGAGGTGGTAACTGGGGCCACGAATAAAGAAATTGCCAAACGGCTCCACATCACTGAAAATACGGTCAAGATTCATTTACGCAATATTTTGGATAAGTTGCAGGTGCAGAATCGGATTCAGGCGGCGGTACGAGCCGTGCGGGAAGGACTGATCGAGCAAGAGCCAACGGAGCCAGTATAGCCCACATGGGTGATATAGCTTTATAGTTATCAACGAACAGGCTATCTGTCGTTAGCCCTTTTTTCTGAGGAAAATTGCCCAGATTGGTATAGGTGAAAAAGATCAGCAGCCGTATAATAAGCTGGACAGCTACTATTTTCAAATTTTTATGGCTTTAAACAGAGAAAGCAAATCTTCATGATCCACGTTTTAGTAATTTCTCACCACTCGATGTTTGGCCACGGGCTGGTTAGTCTCCTGCGCCGGCAGGTAGGGATTGAGGTTGTCGGACAACTCTATACCAAGGCCCAAGCGCTCGACCAGCTCGCACGCCTGCGGCCTACCGTGATCCTCTTCGATGTCCACAATCTTCCCTCAGCCAAAGCCGACATCGACCAAATTTTAGCCGTTGCCCCCACGGCCAAAATAATTCGCCTGAATTTGCAGAATAATCTACTTCAGATCGACCGGGAGCCTATGAAACAGCCGGTAAAAGACGTAGAGGATTTGATAAGAGTCATCAGGCAAAAGCCGCTTGGCTCGGAGGGGCCAGTGTTCCGGCAGGAGGTAGACTGCTGCCCTTCGGTTCTCTCAATAATTTGATTTTCTGGCGCTTTTTTATATGATTCAGGGCATGAAAAAATGGAATGATTTTCACGGCCCCAATGCGGGGTATATTTTAGAATTGTATGACCGCTATCAACAAGACCCGAAATCGGTTGATGCGGATACAAGAGCCTATTTCAAACAGTGGACGCCCCCAACAAACGGTTTTGAAACGACGGCGACGGCCCCGGCCCAACCGTTGGGAAAAATGGAAAAAATCGTGGGGGTGGTCAACCTGGCCCAAGCCATCCGGGAGTATGGGCATCTGGCTGCCCACCTGGACCCGTTGGGCAGCGACCCACCCGGCGACCCCTCGCTGGAGATAGCTGCCTATAATCTGAGCGAAGCGGACTTGCGAGAGTTACCGGCTCATCTGGTCGGCGGGCCGATTGCCGACCACCATGACAATGCCCTGACGGCTATCAAGGCGCTGCGACGGGTCTATTCACACCATACTGGCTACGACTATGACCATCTACGGCTACCGGAGGAGCGGGAATGGCTGCGAGATGCGGCCGAGTCGGGCCGTTTTTGTTTTTCCAACACCCCCATCGACCCCCAGGCTCTCCTCAAGCGGCTGACCCAGGTCGAACTGTTCGAGAAATTTCTACACCGCAGTTTCCCCGGCAAGACCCGCTTTTCGATTGAGGGGGTCGATATGCTGATTCCGATGCTGGATGAGATCATCGGGGCGGCGGCCACCGAGGGTATTTACACGATTCTACTGGGCATGGCCCATCGGGGCCGATTGAATGTCTTGACTCACATTCTCAATAAGCCATACGCCCAAATTCTGGCTGAATTCAAAGACCCGGTCCACGGCCGGGGTTATTTTATTCGGGATGAGTTGGGCTGGACCGGGGATGTCAAATATCATCTGGGTGGCCGGCGAGCGGTCAAGGACGGGTCCGAAACGGTAGACCTGGTGGTCACGATGCCGCCCAACCCCAGCCATTTGGAAGCAATCAACCCGGTCATCGAAGGAATGGCCCGGGCCGCCGGAACCTATACCGATGAAGCGGGGCCGCCCCATTTCGACCATCCGGTGTCGCTGCCGGTCTTGATCCACGGCGACGCCGCCTTTTCCGGGCAAGGTGTCGTCGCGGAAACGCTGAACCTATCCCGGCTGGAGGGATACCAAACCGGCGGCACAATTCACATCATCGCCAACAATCAACTAGGCTACACCACCCGCCCGGAGTCGGGCCGGAGTACGCTCTATGCCAGCGATGTAGCCAAAGGCTTCAAAATCCCGATTGTTCACGTCAACGCCGATGACCCGGAAGCCTGTATCGAGGCGGCCCGGCTGGCGGCGGGGTATCGGGCTAAATTTGAAAAGGATTTTCTGATCGACCTGATCGGCTACCGGCGGTATGGCCACAATGAAGGGGATGAACCGAGCTTTACTCAGCCGGTGATGTATGCCAAAGTTGACCGGCAGCCGACGGTGCGGGAACAGTGGGCCAAAATCCTGGTGGAGCGGGGAGAGATCGAGGCCGATGAGGCCGAGGCGCTGGTCGAGACACAAATGAATGAGTTGCAGGAAACGCTCGACCAGCTACAGCCGGCGGAAGATTTGGCGGAGAAACAGCCCAAACCGGCCCCCCGGAAAGCAGCGGAACAGATGCGGACGGGGGTCTCCCTGGAGCAACTGCGAGAGATCAACGAGGAACTGCTCAAAACGCCGGGTGATTTCAACCTCCATTCTAAAATCCAGCGGGCTATGAAGCGACGCCGCACCGCGTTTGACGATCCCGATGAGGCCACAGTCGATTGGGCCACGGCGGAGATGCTGGCCCTGGCCTCGATTTTGGCGGACGGCACGGCGATTCGGATGACCGGTCAGGATGTGGAGCGGGGCACGTTTAGCCAACGCCACGCCGTCTTCCATGATGTGGAAACTAACCGGCCCTACATTCCGCTGCAATCCTTGCCCCAGGCTCGGGCCGCGTTTGAAATCCACAACAGCCCGCTGACGGAGAACGCAGCGATTGGTTTTGAGTTCGGCTACAATGTGCAGACCCCGGAGCGGTTGGTTATCTGGGAGGCCCAGTATGGCGACTTTATCAACGGGGCGCAGGTGATGATCGACGAGTTTCTCACCTCGGCCCGCTCCAAGTGGGGACAGACACCCTCGTTGGTCCTGTTGTTGCCTCACGGTTACGAAGGGCAGGGGCCGGATCACTCGACGGGGCGGCTGGAGCGGTTTTTGCAGATGGCAGCGGAGATAAATCTGCGGGTGGCCAACTGCACGACGGCGGCCCAATATTTTCATCTGCTGCGACGACAGGCCGCGCTGCTGGAAACCGACCCGCTGCCGTTAATCGTGATGACGCCCAAGAGTTTGCTGCGTCATCCGCAGGTGGCCTCCCCGCCCAGGGCGCTGGCCGAGGCCAATTGGCAGCCGGTCATCGACGATGCCCAGGCCAAAGCGCAGGCAGAGGAGGTTCGCTGTTTGATTCTGTGCAGCGGCAAGGTCTATGTTGATTTAATCAGCGATGAGCGCCGTCAGGAGAATCCGGAGATCGCTATCGCTCGGCTGGAACAGCTTTATCCGGTTCCCGCCGATACTCTAAAAACGGTGTTGGCCGGGTATCCGAACCTGGAAGAGGTGGTCTGGCTCCAGGAGGAGCCGAAAAATATGGGGGCCTACACGTTTGTACAGCCCCATTTGCTGCGTCTAATTGATGGACGCTGGCCCCTGTACTATCTGGGGCGACCCCCGGCCTCCAGCCCGGCGGAGGGGTCATCGGCCTGGCACGCGGCCAATCAAAAGAAGCTCATCGAGCAGGCGTACCGTATGGTCAAGCAGTCGAGTGACGAAGACATTATCATCTGGGAGAAAGTCCGCTAACGTTTGGAGATTTATTGGAGATTTAATGGCAACAGAAATAATCGTGCCCGAATTGGGCGAGTCCGTTGTGGAGGCAACAGTTTCCCGATGGTTGAAAAAAAAGGGGGACTCGGTCTCGGTGGGCGAGGCCGTCGTCGAACTAGAGACGGATAAAGTCAATCTGGAAGTGTCTGCCGAACAGGCCGGCGTGTTGAGCCACATCGAGCGCCAGGAAGGGGAGGATGTCGAAATTGGAGATGTTCTGGGCAGCATCGACGAGTCGGCAGAGGCCGCGTCTGAGGATGAACGTGATGAAGATCAAGCTCAGAAAGAGACGACGGCTAAGCAGGAGCAAGAACCGGAGGACGCGGAGGATACCGAAGCAGAGAAAGAGAAACAAGAGCATGAGGCAGCAGATGGACCGGAGGGTAAAGCCACGCCGGTGGCCCGCCGCCTGGCCGAGGAACACGGTCTGGATTTGGGCCGGATTTCGGCTGCCGGGGAGCGAATCGGCAAGGAGGATGTGGAACGGTATTTAGAAGCACAAGAAGAGGCTCAGGCAAAGAAGGCGGAGAAGAAAGAACCAGAAGCAGCCCCGGAAGAATCAACAGCGCCGGCTAAAAAAGAGGCCGAAGCCAAAGAAGCGGAACCGGCCGGGGACCGAACCGGCCGGGAGGAACGAAGCCGGATGTCCCGACGGCGGCAAACGATTGCCCGCCGCCTGGTGGAGGCCCAACAAACGGCGGCCATGTTGACCACTTTCAACGAGGTGGATATGAGCGCAGTGATGGATCTGCGGCAGCGCCGCCGGGACAGTTTTGAAAAACGGCACGGCGTCCGCCTGGGCTTTATGTCCTTTTTCGTCAAAGCGGCCATCGGGGCCTTGAAACAATTCCCCCACCTGAACGCGGAAATCGACGGCGATGAAATTGTCGTCAAACATTATTACGACATCGGGATGGCTGTCAGTGCGGAGGAAGGCCTGGTGGTGCCGGTCATTCGGGAGGCTGACCGGTTGACGTTTGCCGACATCGAAAAGCGCATCGGCACATTTGCTGAAAAGGCCAAAGCGGGCACGCTGTCAATCCCCGATTTGCGGGGGGGCACGTTTACGATTACCAACGGCGGCGTGTTTGGCTCGCTGCTGAGTACGCCCATTCTCAACCCGCCGCAGGTGGGCATTCTGGGCCTGCACAAGATCGAGAAGCGACCGGTGGTCATCGAGGATGAGATCGTCGTCCGGCCAATGATGTACATCGCCCTGAGTTATGACCATCGCATCGTCGATGGGGCCGAGGCCGTGCAATTTTTGGTGCGGGTCAAGACCTTGATCGAAGAGCCGGAGACGCTGCTATTAGAGGGATAACTATCGCCTACGCGACTCAACTCAACCTACGCGGCTGGATACTAGAAAAAACCTAGACAAAATCTTGATGGCTAAAATTTGACAAAGCCTGTATAATATAGGTATGGTTATAGTGCGACCTTAAGCAGTGAATACCAAACAAACAGAAATCAACAGAATGATTTAGGCTTGTTTGACTGCCATAAAGCACCATAAAACAAATCAAACATTATTAGCAGAAAGGATGGTTATGATCGAAGAATTTGTACAAGGAAATTGGTTAGACATTTATGACTATGAGCAACCGCAGCGAGGTGAAATCCGCGAAGGGGTTCTCCTCGAAATCGATGAGCATGGGGCAATGGTCGATATTGGCCTCAAGCATGATGGCATCGTGCCCCGGCAAGACATCGAGCGTTTAGCAGACAGCCTGCTGGCCGACTTGAAACCGGGCCAGTTAGTGATGACGCGGGTCATCAAGGCCCAAGATCAGGAAGATAGCCTGATGCTGTCGCTGTCATACATTCAGGAAGAAAAGGATTGGGAACGCGCACAAGAGTTACTGCGGGACGAAGAATTTGGGACAGGGGAAATTATTGGTTGTAACGGTGGGGGTCTATTGGTCAAATTTGGCTGCCTCAACGGCTTTATTCCGGCCTCCCATCTGGCCAACCCGGAAAAGCAACATCTTCCCCGACACGAACGTAAATCAAAGTTTAGAGAATATATCGGCGATGAATTAACGTTCAAAGTGATCGAGGTCGATCCCCAAGCGAACCGCCTCGTCCTCTCAGAACGTCTGGCCGAGCAAGAATTGCGGGAACAGAAACGGGAAGAGTTGATTAGCACGTTTGAAGAGGGGAACGTTCGCCAGGGAACCGTCACCCATATTTGTGATTTCGGCGCATTTGTCGATCTCGGCGAGATCGACGGCTTGATCCACATTTCGGAACTGGCCTGGCGGCGAGTCCGTCATCCCAGCGAAATCGTTGAGGTTGGCCAGGAGCTTGATGTTCATATTCTGGATGTCGATGAAAAACGGAAGCGTATCGGCCTGAGCCTGAAACAACTACGCTCCAACCCCTGGGATGAAGTCGAAGAAGTTTACGGCGTAGGCCAGGTCATCGAGGGGAAAGTGACCAACGTGGTCAACTTTGGGGCATTTGTGGCTCTGGATATTGGGATCGAGGGCTTGTTGCACATCAGCGAAATAGCCTCCCCCGAACCGCACGATCCCCGCGAATTTCTGGATCGGGGCGATAAACTGGTGCTGCGTATTCTGCGCATCGATGCCCAACGCCAGCGCGTCGAGCTAAGTTTGAAAGAAGTATCTCCTGAAGAGAAAGAGATGTATCTGGCTCGCCAGGAAGCGCTGGCTGAAGAAGCTGAGTAAGGAGATGTAAATAGACACGGATAGCGTACAATCGGAGTAATCCTCCATCGCTTATCCTCCATCGCTTCCGTGAATGGTTCTTACTCGACCTAACTGCGGTTCTATGGCTATCAAAAATAGCTATAGAGCCGCAACCAGCCACCCCCATCCCCCTCAAACAATATTACCCATGCCGGCGGTGTTACGAACCCCGGTTTTTTTTAATTATGAGTAGAGCGCAGTGGCAAAGCTCAAAGGCGGTCTGAAACCTCCGACTGCCAATCAATGCGGAGGCTCCCTGCGGAGTAGACAACGGTTCAGCCCGCCGCCATTCCGAACGGAGTTGCCTGGAAAGTGCTGCCACCTCATTGCGGTCTACTGGGGGATAATTTAGCGAGAGAGGTGAATTTGTATGGAACATAATTTACTTGGACTGGCGAGTATTATTATTTTGGGGATTGCCGCCCAGTGGCTGGCCTGGCGGGTTGGGCTACCTTCGATTCTGCTATTATTGATCTTTGGTTTCGTCGCCGGTCCGGTGACCAACTTCTTGCATCCTGACGAGCTTCTAGGGGACATACTGTTCCCCTTTGTGTCGATGGCGGTCGCAATCATCCTCTTCGAGGGGGGCATGAGTCTAAAGATTGGCGAATTGCGGGAGACGTGGCACATCGTCCGCAACTTGATTATCCTCGGCGGGCTGTTGACTTGGATGATGAGCGCCACGGCAGCCCACTACATTCTGGAACTGGCCTGGCCATTGGCTTTGCTGATGGGCGCGGTCTTGATCGTAACCGGCCCGACCGTCATCATCCCTCTGTTGCGGGACACGCGCATCGTCGGCAAAATCGGGTCGATTGTCAAATGGGAGGGCATCGTCAACGATCCCATTGGGGCGGTGCTGGCCGTTCTGGTCTTTGAGGCCACCCTGGCCAGCAGCCTTCAGGAAACCACCATGACCGTGACCGTGAGCCTGCTCCAGACGATCACCTATGGATTGATTATTGGGCTGGCCGCTGCCTGGCTGCTGCTAGAAATGTTAAAACGATACTGGCTCCCCGACTATCTACAAAATCCGGTTACTTTGACTGTCGTCCTGGCTGCCTTCACAGCCTCCAATATGTTGCAGGCAGAATCGGGCCTCTTGACCGTAACTTTGATGGGTATCTTGCTGGCCAACCAAAAAGCGGTCAGCATCCGCCACATCGTCCAGTTCAAAGAAAATCTAGGGGTTCTTCTGCTTTCCAGCCTCTTTATTATTCTGGCCGCTCGCCTGAATTTAGAGACGTTGCAGCACGTCGGCTGGCGGAGCTTCACGTTTCTGGCCGCGTTGGTGCTGCTGGTGCGTCCCCTGGCGGTGTGGTTGGCCACGATCAAAACCGGGTTGAGTTGGCGGGAAAAACTTTTCTTATCCTGGATGGCCCCCCGAGGTATCGTAGCCGCCGCTGTGACGGCCATCTTTGCCCTGGAATTAGCCGAAAAAACCAATTATGCGGGCGTCGAGGTCCTTGTGCCTGAAATGTTCGTGGTCATCGTGGGTACGGTTACCATTTATGGGTTGAGCGCAGCCCCCCTGGGCCGCTGGCTGGACATGGCCCAACCGAATCCGCAAGGGGTACTGTTCGTCGGTGCCCACGCCTGGGCCAGGAAAATGGCCAAAACGATCCAAAGTGAAGGATTTCAAGTGTTGATGGTCGATACCAATCACGACAATCTCATCAAGGCCCGGGTAGAGGGGCTGCCTACGTTTTATGCCAGTATCTTATCGGAGTATATTCTGGATGAAATCGAGATGGGTAGTCTGGGACGGCTGATGGCCTTGACGCCGAATGATGAAGTCAACTCTCTGGCCACGCTCCATTTCGGCGAGGTTTTCGACCAGTCTGAAACATATCAACTGTATCCAAAAGAAGCGGACAGTACCCGCGAGGAAACGGTCTCTCCCCCGT
>CAZWZZ010000141.1:0-10614 GCA_964638395.1 uncultured Caldilineaceae bacterium | reverse complement strand
CCCCCGGTATTTTTAGGAGGAGCTACGTGGCAAAAGTTTTATGGGTCGAAAAACAGATTGATTACGAACCGCAGGGTGTGATGTCGATGTCGGCCGTTTTGAAAGAGGCCGGTCACGATGTGGCCTTGACGATTGCGGCCCAGGAAGACCCGGTTCAATTTGCGAAGGATTACGATCCCGACATCATCGGCTACAGTATGATGACCGGATCGCAACATTACTACCTCAAACTGAATCGCCAGATCAAAGATGCTCTGAGCAATAAAAACGTCCTGTCGGTGATGGGCGGGCCTCACCCGACCTTCTTTCCCGACCTGGTCAACGAAGAATCGGTCGATGGCGTCTGCGTCGGCGAGGGAGAAGGGCCGCTGGTCGATCTGGCCAACGCGCTCGATAACGGCGGTTTTCATCCTGACATCCCCAACTGGTGGTTCAAAATCGATGGGGAAGTCGTCAAAAACCCGGTTCGCCCGCTGATTCGTAGCCTGGGCGATTTGCCGATGCCCGACCGGGAGTTGATCTATAGCAAACACGCCGCTACCAGTCGCAGCCCGATCAAGCATTTTATGGCCAGCCGGGGCTGCCCCTACCATTGCACCTACTGCTTCAACCACGCCTGGTACAAAATCTACACCCGCGAAAAGCGGGGCTACCAGCGCAGTGTCGAGTCGGTCATCGAGGAAGTCAACTGGGTGCGGGAGCATTACCCGCTGGAGCAGGTTGTTTTCCTGGATGACCTGTTCATCATCTATGTCGATTGGCTGGAGGAGTTTGCCGACAAATTCCCGAAAGAGGTCGGTCTGCCTTTCTTCTGCAACGTCCGCTCCAATCTGATTACGCCGGAAAAAGTGGCGCTGCTCAAAAAAGCCGGGGCCAACACCGTCAGCATGGGCATCGAGGCCGGCAACGACCGGCTGCGGAACGATCTGCTCAAGCGGAAGATGTCCCGCGAAACGATCATCGAGTCGGGCCGGCTGCTGGATGAAGCAGGCATCAACCTGACCGCGACCAACATTCTGGCCCTGCCGACCGGCACGTTGGAGGATGATTTCGAGACGATGCGCCTCAACGCCGAAACGAAGGTCAAATATGCCCACGCCTTCCTCTTCCAGCCCTATCCGGCCACCGAACTGGGCGAATTTACGGATCAAAATGGGCATATGGCCGGGAGCTTCGAGGATATCGGGGCCATCGCCTGGGATAGCTCCATTTTGGTACGGGATGAGACCGAGAAGCAGCAGATGGAAAATCTCCAGCGCTGGTTCGCCATCGGCGTCGAGTTCCCCTGGCTGGAGCCGCTCATCCGCCTGCTGGTCAAAGCGCCGCGCAGCAAAATCACCGATACGATGTATTGGTGGATCCACAAACTGTGGAAAGGGTGGGCCATCACCCACCGCGTCCACCCGATCAAGATTACGCCCAAAGTGATCTGGAACAATGCCCGCCACTTTATGCAGATGGAGGCGTAAAACGTACAGTCGCTTGGATATAATAAAACAAGCATCAATATTGAGAGAAAGTTACGCAATTTGCCGACCAGACCCCCTCCCAACCTCCCCCGCAACGGGGGAGGAGTCAACTTTCCCCCGATTCGGGGGGATTGAGGGGGGTAAAATACGCCAACTGTGTAAGACATGTTGAGAAAAAGACGACTTAAAATCCAGCCGAATGGCTGGATTTTTTGTCTACAGAATCAGTAGTCCGCAACATCCCCTCTCATCCCGTAGATTATTGTCATCTATAGTCGGACATGCTATAGTGTCGGCAATAGTTGTCCTATTTTTACTTCGGGAAAAAGTTTATCAATGAGAGAAAGACAGCCGCTATGTTAGAAAAAACGCTCGAAACTGTGGAGATGCCCTCTCGCCTGCGCCCTCAGGGAACGTGGACGTATCAAGATTGGCTCCACTTTCCCGATGACGGTTGGAAATATGAAGTCATTGATGGAGAGTTATATATGTCCCCTCCCCCCGGTACAGGTCATCAGCGCTCATCGATTGAGTTAGCGGCAAGAATGTATCTTTATGCCAAAGATAATGATCTAGGCCAGGTTCTGGAAGCGCCGTGCGCCGTTCTTTTACCCACCCAACCTGTACCGCTTGAGCCGGATATCTTTTTCATTAGGAAAGAGCAACTGCACATCATCAAAGAGAATCAAGTCGAAGGGGTGCCCGATCTTATCATCGAAATTTTGTCCCCCTCTAATTTTCAATATGACCGCACCAAGAAATTTGAGATTTATCAGGAGGCGGGGGTGCCGGAATATTGGCTCGTCGATTATCGGGCTAAAACGGTGGAGGTTTTCGACCTGACGAATGAGGTTTATGTCCCGGCCGGGACTTATGGCCTCGGCGATACACTAACGACCACCCAGTTGCCCGGTTTCACTATCAGCGTTGAGATGATCTTTGATTTTTAGGTGGGAGGTAACGTCTGAGCGGAAGCCTACAAAAAGGCTGTCACCGGCCTATATTCCAGCCCAAACGCTTCGGCTACGGCCTGGTAAGTGACCTGGCCGTTGAGAATGTTTGCTCCACTTTGGATGTCCGGGTTGTCGCGCATTGCCTGCTGCCAGCCCTTGTTAGCGATTTCGAGGGCGTAGGGCAGGGTGGCATTGGTCAGGGCGATGGTTGAGGTTTTGGCCACCGCGCCGGGCATATTGGCCACGCAGTAATGAACTACGCCATCAACGGTGTAAATAGGGTCGGTGTGGGTCGTCGCTTTGGAGGTCTCGAAACAGCCCCCCTGGTCGATGGCCACATCGACCAAAACCGCGCCCCGCTTCATCGTTTTCAGCATCTCGCGAGTGACCAGGCGGGGCGCTTTGGCGCCGGCCACCAGCACCGCGCCGATAACCACATCCGCCTCTTTGACCAATTTGCGAATCGTGGCCGGACTGGACATCAGGGGGAAACAGTTGCTCGGCATCACGTCAGACAGGTAGCGCAATCGATCCAGATTTCTGTCAAGAATGTAAACTTTGGCCCCCAGCCCGCAGGCCATCTTGGCCGCATTGAGGCCGACCACGCCCCCGCCGATGACCAGGACCGTACCCGGATCGACGCCGGGCACGCCACCCAACAGGAGGCCATGGCCACCCTGCGCCATTTCCAAATATTTGGCCCCTTGTTGAGTAGCCATCCGCCCGGCCACCTCGCTCATCGGGGTGAGGAGGGGCAGCGAGCCGTCCGCTTTCTGGATAGTCTCGTAGGCAATACAAACCGCCTGCGATTTGATGAGGGCCTGGGTCAATTTTTCTTCGGCGGCCAGATGCAGGTAGGTGAAGACGATCTGGCCCTGACGCATCAAATCGTACTCCGAAGGCTGTGGCTCCTTGACGTGCATAACCATCTCGGCCCGCTCAAAAATTTCTTGCGGGGTCTCCACGATCTCCGCTCCGTGGTCGATATAGGCGGCATCCTCGAAGCCGCTGCCTATCCCGGCCTTCTTTTCGACCAGCACGGTGTGCCCATTTTGGGTCAATATCTCCACACCCGCCGGGGTCATACAGACCCGGTTTTCCGCCACCTTGATTTCTTTCAAAATGCCAACGATCATTGTGCCCCCTGTCTGTTTTAGATGGAAATTTTTTATATTGTATCCCGAATACGGCGTTTGACAATCTGGGAGAGTGGTAAATTATTTTGCTATCGGGCGCAACCTGAGCAGTATGATTGGTAGGGTTATTGACTGCCGAAAGTTAACGGCAGATACAAGGTGTAGGTCAGCGGCGGGGAGGGCGGCTCGACAGCGTCGGGCACGATCTCGATTTCAAACAGTTTGGGCCACAATTTGCCGGTCACAAAGAGGCGCTCATCGTGGGCATCATAGGCGATGCCGTTGAGAACCGCCTCCGAATGGGACACCTCCCCCGGCTCCAGCAACCCCGTTAAATCGAGCCAGCGCGTGATCTGACCCGTCGCCGGATCGATCCGGGCGATCAAGTCAGTGTGCCATACGTTGGCATAGATTTCCCCCTCGATGTACTCTAACTCATTCAATCGACTCACCGGCCCCTGCTCGTCGTAGACCGTGATCTGTCGCACCTCGGCAAAGGTTTGGGGATCTCGGAAATAGATCGTGGGCGTGCCGTCGCTCATAATCAAATATTGCCCATCGTGGGTCAAGCCCCAGCCCTGAGTGGGGTAGGAGAAACTGTCCAGCAGGGTGAAGCTCTCTTTGTCATAGAGGTAAGCGGTTTTGGCTTGCCAGGTCAGTTGGTACAGTTTGCCGTCGAACAGGGTTACGCCCTCACCAAACTGTTGGTCGTTGGGCAGGGTCCGCTGCTGTAGCACCGTTCCGCTGGTCAAATCGACCCGACGCAGCGAAGATCGCCCAGTCAGGCCGGTTCCTTCATACAAAACGCCATCAGCAAAGAGTAGACCCTGGGTGAAGGCGTTGGTGTCGTGGGGATAGGTGTTGAGAATGGTGTAACCATCAACCGGCGTGGGATCGGCTGCTTGGACGAGTTGGCTCGTTAGAGAAAGGATGATTAGCGTCAACAGCCCAACCCTGACCCTCTTGGCGCAGCGATTGAGCGATTGACCCGGAGACCGGGCCTCCTTCAGTTTTTGTCCCCCGCCCTCAACAAATGAATTTGTCATTCATTTGCCCGCCATTTCTGCCCCGAGGGGTAGGATTGCATCGAGGCCACACCTTCCGCCTGACGCAACGGGAGAAAGATGTAGAAAGTACTGCCGGGATAGGTTTCCTCGTCGTGCCCCTCACTCTCGACCCAGATTTTGCCCTGGTGCGCTTCGACGATGCCTTTGGCAATGGCCAACCCCAGCCCCGGCCCGGCCCCTTTGAATTTGGTCTGGCCCGTGGAGTGCAGGGCTAATTGGCCGGTCTGGTAAAATTTGGTGAAGATCAGGTCGTGAAATTTGGCGTCGATGCCGATCCCGGTGTCGCTGATAAGGAGTTCGATGCCGTCGGTTCCCATCTCCCCTTGCCCATTGCCCCGCACCCGTTGCCCGGCGATGGTGATCTGGCCGCCATCGGGTGTGTATTTGATGGCATTGGCGATGAGGTGGTAGAACACTTTGTGCAGCGCCTCCGGATCGGCCTCGACGGGAGGCAGGCCGGTCATATCGTCTATCGTCAGGGTAATGTTCCGCTCGGTCAGCGAATTGTTGAATTTTTGGCCAACCATCTGCAGTAGCGAGGCCGCCGAGACCGGTTCGGGATAAAGCTCCAGGGCGCGGGTGTCGATTTTGGTCATATCCAACATACTGTTAACGATTTCGTGGAGCCGACCCGCGCCGGAGTGGATGGTCGAAATCAGATCCAACAGATACTCACTGTCTTTGATCGTTCCATCGTTGAGCAACATCTGGCTGTACCCTTGCAACACCGTCAGCGGCGTGCGGAGTTCGTGGGCGCAAATCCTGATGAAATCCGTCTTGGTCTGGTCGAGATGCTCCAGTTGGGCGAAGGCCATTTGCAAATCGTTCCGGCTCTGCTCCAGGGCCTCGGTGCGTTCGGCCACGGCCTCCTCCAGATGTTGCGAGACGCGGGTGATTTCGTGGTAGAGCCGTGCATTCTCAAGAGCAATGGCCACGTGACCGGCAAATGTTGAGGCCAGGGTGATCTCATCCGGGCTAAAACTATCAAGCGTGATGCGGGTCAGGGAGAGCATACCGATGACCCGATCCAGGCGAATGAGGGGCACACCGAGCCAGGCCCGAGCCGTCGCCACGCCCTCAACGTGCTGCCAATCACCCCGCCTGGCTACGTCAGGAATGGCCAGAGGCGCTTGCGTCTGGCTAAGGTGCCGAAAAATATCGCTATCATTGATGAAAATTTTAATATCATCGAGCGAGACGCTCGCCGGGAAACCCCGCGCCGCCGCAATTCGCAATTCTCCCTCTTCATCCAGCAGCAACGCCGTCCGGTCGTGGGGGACAATCGTCGATAGATGCTCCATAATCAGGCGCACCACTTCGTCCGGGTCGAGCGTCCCGGAGATGATCCGGCCCGCTTCGTACAGGGCTTCGGTCAACCGGCGGCGAGACTGCTCGGCCTGGTAAAGAACAGCGTTTTCGATGGCTACGCTAACCTGATCCGCCAACGATTGGAGAACCGGCACATCATCCAGATCAAAAGCCCCCACCTTATCGCTCTGGATATCCAACACGCCCACCAAATTTTTGCCCACCATCAAAGGCAGGGCCAACTCGGAGCGGGTGTCGGGGATGATGTCCAGGCGTATGTAACGCTCATCTTGGCTGACGTCATCGACCCGGGCCGGCCGGCGATAGTGGGCGACCCAGCCGATGAGGCCCGCCTGCCCCACTTTCAGACGGAAGCCCTCGTCACGCAACTGCTGCCCGGCCTCGCCCGTTCCGGCTCTGGCCACCATGTATTCCCGCGCCTCATCGATCAGAAAAACACCGACGAAATAATACCCATACCGTTCCTTAATCAACGCTGTGACCTGGGCCAACAGCGTATCCAGATCAAGGATCGATGAGATGTGATGGCCAACCCCCAGACTCGTTTCCAATTGGGTCGCCCGACGGTCCAACTCCTCGGTGCGCTCTTTGACCCGGGCCTCCAGGCCGGTATATAGCTCGGCCAATTGCGAGGCCGCATCATTGAATACGTGCCCCAAAATCGCCAGTTCATCATCGCCGCTGACCTCAACCTGATGATCGAACGTCCGGTTGGCCAGCGACCGGGCGCTCTGCGTTAGCTGGGCTAAGGGCCGGGAAATGCTACGGGTGACATAATAGCCGGACAGCGCCGCCATCGCCAAAATCAGCAGCCCGGTCAACAAAATCGTGCCAAAAGCCTGTTGCTGAACCTGGTCAGCATTTTCCAGAGAGCGCCGTCGCTCACTTTCGACGATGTCGTTGATGTCGCCCACCAAGTTTTGGGTGATTTGGCCGATTTGTTGAACCTGGTTTTCGAGGCGCTCGCGGACGGCCGGCCAATCCCCGGCCTCGGCCAGTTCGATCATCAGATCGATCTGGGTGGATAAGTTGCTAATATCTTCGAGTTGTTCGACCTGGGCACGGTAGCGAATTTGTTGGTCGGGGATGGCGGAGTTGGTCAGGATAGCGATGGCCTCATCGAGCGCCTGTTGCCAGCCATCGCGCAACTGCCGGGCCTGGGTCGAAAACCGATCCACATCGCGGATCTCGGTCAGTTGTTGTAGCTCTCGTTGCAGGCGGAGAAAGGTATTGTTGACCTCTAAAATGGCGATGGCTTCATTATTGATCTGGTTCAGCCGCTCGACCTGAGCCTGCATGCGGTTGAATTGCCACAACCCCAGAACGCTGCCCAGAAAGGTAAGCAAAATAATCAGGGAAAAAGCCAACGCCAGGCGCGTGCCGATCCGTAATCGTCTCACGGCGACTCCTCCGGGGGGATGCTGTCGATGATGGTCTGCTTCACCCGCTGAGATGGCTCAGAGGCACAGTTCGCCAGGCTGGTCAGGCAAAGCAAGGTAACGATTATCGTCAAAACTAACGTGTCGTGAGGTTTTCTCGTAGGCATGGTCATTCCTTTATCTCGACATCAAATTGTTAAGGTTAACAATTCTCGTGGTTGACAGCGTGGGGGATCGGAGGTGCGGAGTAGGGTTCGAGTCACAGTCTGATAAAGCAGTATACCATAATTTTTTGTTTGTGCCTACCTGTAGAGTCTGGGACGCACCCGTCTGGGGGGTAGTGGCAAAAAGTAGTTGATAGGTAGTGAATGTAAGTACGGGCGAAAAACCTACAAGGTCGTCAAGACCTGGCGGGTTGATGGCATCAGCGCGTCAGCCGGGAGATCAGTCGTAACAGTGGCCCCTGCCAACTATTCAGGATGCCATCGACAGCCGCTTCCCCGGCCAACTGCATGTTGGCGATGGAGTAGGTGGGATAGGCGTGGATGACGTTGGCCAGATCGATCAGTTTCAGGCCGCGCTGGAGGGCCAGAGCAAATTCGGTGATGGTCTCCCCGGCCCGCTCGGCGACGATAGTTGCGCCCAGAATCTGGCCATTTTTGCGATGGACGACCTTGATGAAGCCGTCACAATCATTTTCCGTGACCGCTCGATCCACCTGATCCAGATTCCACTGCGTCACCCGCACCTGGCCGTTGAACTTTTCATGGGCCTCGGCCTCGGTCAGGCCGACGTGAGCCACTTCCGGGTCGGTGAAGGTCGTCCGGGGCACCACCTCGCTGAAGCCCTTCTTCTTGAGGGGGAGCAGAGCGTTGTAGGCGGCTTGAAACGCCTGCCACCCGGCGACGTGGGTAAATTGATAATTCCCCTCGACCACATCCCCGGCGGCGTAGATAGGCTTGACGTTGGTCTGTAGGTAGGGATTGACCGGAATACCTTTGGGCGAATAATCAACCCCCGCCTTCTCCAAATCGAGGCTACTGACGCTCGGCGCTCGGCCCACGGCTACCAATAGTTGATCGCCGCGAATATCTTCGTCGCCAACGGTCAGTATAATCTCATTGCCGACCTGTTTGGCCGCCGTGACCAGCCCTTCGACGAAGCGAATGTCCTCTCGCCGGAAGACCTGGCCCAGCGTCTCGGCCACCTCCGGCTCCTCTCTGGGCAGCAGGCCCACATCGATGAGTGTCACCTGCGAACCGAGACGCTGGTACGCCTGGGCGATTTCCACGCCAGTCGGCCCCGCGCCGATGATGAGAAAGCGATCGGGCAGGGTGGCATTGTCAAATATATGAAGGTAAGTTAGATAAGGAACATCGGCCAGGCCGGGGATGGGTGGAATGAAAGGATGAGCGCCGGTGGCGATGATGAATTTCTTGGCCGTCAAAGTACGCTGGCCAACCCGCACGGTATGGGCGTCGCCAAAGCGGGCCGTGCCGAAGACCATCTCGATGCCCTCGGCGGTCAACACCGCCGGCGTCTCCTGTTGGTAGACCTCGGCGATGGTCTGGTGGATGTAGGCCCGCACCTGGCGCAAATCGGTTCGGGGCGGGCCGGTCGAGATGCCGTACTGGGCGGCGGTTCGGGCCTGGTGGGCCACTTTGGCCGTCTTGAGCAGGGCCTTGCTGGGCACGCAGCCGGTCCAGGTGCAATCCCCACCGACCCGCTCCTTTTCGACCAGAGCAACCCTTGCCCCCAACCGGGCTGCAAACCGGGCTGCCGTCAAGCCCCCGGAGCCGGCCCCAATGATGATTAAATCGTAATGATTGGTCATGGTTTTTACGTCCTTTTGTTATGGTCGCGTAGGGTGGTTAGGAATGGGAGATAAAGAGATTAGGAGATGGGGAGATTGAGTCTTATGATCACCCCTGCTTCATTTTAACATTGATCGGGAAATTCTCTGTGAGATAATTTACACATTGATGATAACCGTTCATATTGCCTCTTCCCCCACCGGGAGTATAATCATTCCACGATGACCCATACAAATCGTATCTATCGAACCGATACCTTCAGTCTGCGCCCTACCAATTTTGGTGAGAGGGGGCGGCTGCTGACCGTTTGTAAAAGGCAACACTTTTGAGCGCAGTAGCCGTCTTATTAATCTGTCTGGGCTTAGGCCAACTGGCCTCGACCAGGCAACAGGTATGGGGCTTATCGCTGGTGGGGGAGAGCCGCCGGGCGGGGTATGTTCTGAGCGGGGGGCTACTGTTGCTGGGGGCGATGCTGCTGCCCCCGCAGTGGAGCGTATTAGCCTGGACGCCGCTGATGAGCCTGCTGGCTGTGGGGCTGCTCCTGCTCGGCGGCAGCCTCAACCCGCCGCCCGACCCGCACCGACTGTTCAGCGTCGGGCATCCGGGCCACGCTCACTGTGAAGTGGTGACCATCCCCGATGGGGAGACGGCGATGCCCGGCCTGCTGCTGCGGCCTGCCGGGTGGGACGAATCCGCCACCGGCCCGGCAGTCTGCGTCATCCCCGGCGCGGGGGATACCAAGACATCGTTCAAATGGCGGCTGGTCGAGGCGCTGCTGGTGGCCAACCTGACGGTGCTGCTCATCGACCCGCCCGGCCACGGCGACTATCGCCAGCGGCCGATGACCTACCCCGATTGTCTGTCGGCCATTCCGGCGGCCCTTCGTTTTCTACATACCCGGTCGGGGGTGACCGGCGTCAGCGTGGTGGGCATCAGCCTGGGCGGGGCGCTGGCCATCCGCAGCCTGGCCGAGGATGAGGCCGCCCGCGCCCGGCTGGCGGCGCTGGTCATTGTGGCCACGCCGCCCCACCTCAACTACAGCCGCGCCCTCTTTTATCGGGAGTTATGGCAAACCCTCTACCGCGCTCCCAGCCTGTCATTGCTGCGGGAGATGAGTCTGCGCCAAACCCGGCAGACGTGGAATCAGGGGGGCTATCGCAGCCGCCACACCACCGCCGAGTTGATCGAGTTGCTCAATCCCCTGGCCCATCTGCCCACATTGGCAGGCGTGCCGACCTTGCTGGTTTACAGCCGCCGCGACCTCGTCGCTCCGCCCGTTGCCGCCGAAGCGATGCGTCAGGCCGCACCGTGGGCCGTGTTTATCGAGGATAACCGGGCCAGCCACGTGATGATAATCCTGACGGCGAGGATCAATGAGCGGATTGCGGGTTGGTTGAACAGGCAACATTTACCGGCTGCCCATCAATTGCGGACGTAACTACTCAGACTAGCATCCTGAGTAAGTTG
>CAZWZZ010000140.1:8032-10641 GCA_964638395.1 uncultured Caldilineaceae bacterium | reverse complement strand
GCCTCGATCCCCTCTTCATACAGAATCTCTGCCGCCTCAAGGGCCTTGAACAGACTGGCGCTGTAGCTAATCAGGGTGATATCGCTTCCGGTGCGAAGGACGTTTGCCCGGTTGATCTCGACCGGCCCGGCATTCTCGGCTAGTTCTCCTACCATATTGTAGAGGGTCGCGCTCTCAAAGATGAGGACCGGGTCGGGGTCGGCCAGGGCGGTTCCCAACATACCCCGCGCATCGGCCAGTGTGGCCGGGGTCAATATTTTGATACCGGGGATGTGGGCGTACCATCCTTCCAGGCTGTGAGCGTGTTGGGCGGCCAACTGCTTGCCCGCGCCGGTGGACATGCGAATGACCAGGGGCACGTTGAAGGCTCCGCCTGACATATGTAGATAGGTAGCGGCGGTGTTTAGGATTTGGTCGGCGGCCAGCAGGCTAAAGTTGACGGTCATAATCTCGACGATGGGCCGCATCCCGCCCAGGGCCGCGCCGATACCGGCCCCGGTGAAGCCCGACTCCGACAGGGGTACATCGCGGATGCGCTCCGGGCCGAATTCTTGCAGCAGCCCTTTGCTAACGGCGAAACAGCCACCATACCGTCCCACATCCTCGCCCATCAGGAAGACTCGCGCATCTTGGGTCATCGCCTCGCGGATGCCCGCCCGCACAGCCTCCCGATAGGTCATCTGTTTCATTGCTGATTCTTTTTGTAATGCCTGGGGTGATCCATTGCCCCTCATGATGCCCTCCCTTCTTCCGCCTCGGACGGTTCCGAGTAGACAAAGCGGGTCAAATCCTCGACCGGCTCCCAGGTTCCGGCTTCGGCGAAGGCCACGGCTTCGTCGATCTCGGCGGCCACCTGCTGCTCCAACGCTTCGACATCTTCATCATTGAACAAGCCCTGCCCTTTGGCTGTAGTGATAAAGGTGTTGATCGGGCAGCGCTCCTTCCAGCTTTCGACTTCGTCCTTTTCCCGATACAGCTCGGCGTCGAACATCGAGTGGGCGCGGAAGCGGTAGGTTCGACATTCCAGGAAGTGGGGACCCTCCCCGGCCCGGATGGCGGCGGCGGCATTTTGGGCTGCGGCCTCGACGGCCAGCACGTCCATGCCATCGACAAAGGAGGCCTTAACGTTATAGTTACTGGCTTTCTTGGTCAGGTCGGTTACGGCGTGGGAGTAATGCAGGGCCGTACCCATCGCGTACCGGTTGTTTTCACAAATAAAGAGCGCCGGAACCTGCCACAGCCCGGCCAGGTTCAGCGCCTCATGGAACTCTCCCTCGGCCACGGCCCCATCACCGAAGAAGCAGCAGGCCAGCCGGTTTTGGTTCTGCATCTGGGCGGCCAGGGCCAGACCGACGGCCAGGGGCAGCCCCCCGCCGACGATGGCGTTACCGCCGTAAAAGTGAGTTTTGTCATCAAAGAGGTGCATCGAGCCGCCTCGCCCGCGACTACAGCCCTCCTGCTTCCCATACATCTCGGCCATAACCGTGGTCATCGGGATGCCCCGGGCCAGGGCCTGGCCATGTTCCCGATACGTCGCCACGACCGCGTCATCCGGTTCGAGGGCCTGCATTACGCCGACGGCCACGGCTTCCTCCCCATCATAAAGATGCAGGAAGCCACGAATCTTCATGGCGCTGTACAGCTCGGCACACTTGGCCTCGAAGCGGCGGATACGCAACATCTCGTGCAGCAGATGGAGCGCATGCGGCCGGTCCACGTGAACGACGGATTGCTCTACTAAACTTTGCGTATTCATTCCTCCGTCTCCAATGTTGATACATCCCCCTCAGGCAGCCCTAGCTCACGCGCTTTCAACAGGCGGCGCATGATCTTGCCGCTGCGGGTTTTGGGTAAATTGTTTTGAAATTCGATCTCTTTGGGGGCCACCGCCGACCCCAATTTTTGGCGGGCGAAGCCGATCAAATCCAGCTTGAGAGCCTCGCTGGGGCTGAAGCCGGGCTTGAGGGCGACAAAGGCTTTGACCAGCTCGCCGATGACCGGGTTTGGTTTGCCGATGACCCCGGCTTCGGCCACCGCCGGATGCTCGATCAGGGCGCTTTCGACCTCGAAGGGGCCGACCATATGGCCTGCCGTTTTGATGATGTCATCAGCCCGACCGACGAACCAGAAGTAGCCATCCTCATCCCGCATGGCCAGGTCGCCGGAGATGTACCAGCCGCCGACGAAGCATTTTTTATACCGCGCCTCGTCGTGCAGATAGCCCCGGAACATCGACGGCCAGCCGGGGCGCAGGGCCAGATCACCATCGACGCCCGGCTTGTCGATCACTTCCACCGTCCCGTCCTCGTGGCGGCGGACAATGGCCGCTTGGATACCGGGCACGGGGCGGCCCATCGAGCCGGGGCGGATGTCCATCGTCGGGTAGTTGGCGATCATAATGCCGCCGGTTTCCGTTTGCCACCAGTTGTCGTGGATGGGCAAGCCTAACTTTTCCTGCCCCCAGACCACCGCCTCCGGGTTGAGCGGCTCGCCGACGCTGTGGATCAGCCGCAGGTGGCTCAGGTCATACTCCTGGCGTGGCTCGATCTCCATCCGCATCAGGCGGCGGATGGCCGTCGGCGCGGTGTACCAGACCGTCACCTGCTCCG
>CAZWZZ010000140.1:0-7932 GCA_964638395.1 uncultured Caldilineaceae bacterium | reverse complement strand
CCGGTCGTGCCGCTGGTGAAGTGGAGGATGGCCATATCTTCGGGGTCGGTCATGGGAATGGTAAAGTCGGCGGCGGCGTTGGACAACAGCTTGGGCAGCGACCAGACCCGCTCGCCCATATCCTCCTCGGCGTCGGCTATCAAAATATGTTGCAGACCGGGCAGCCGTTTCCACAGATCGGCCACTTTCTGCTTATACAGCTTGCGGGTGGTGACTAAAACTTTGGCGTTCCCCCGCTCCATGCGCTGAAAGATCGGCTCCGGGCCGAAGGCGGAGAAGAGGGGGCAAAAGACGCTCCGATTTTTGAGCGTACCCAGCGCGGCAATGTAAAGGTGGGGAATACGCCCGGCCAGAACGAAGACCCGCTCCTGTGGCCGCACACCCAGTTGCCGCAGGACGTTGGCAAAGCGGTTGCTTTCCAGGTCGAGATGGGCGTAGGTGATATCAAAAACCTGGCCCTGCTTGCCCAACCAACGCAGGGCGACGTGTTCGCGCCGCCCCCCGGCGGCGTGGCGGCCCACGGCTTCGTAGGCGATGTTCAACCCCTTGTTACCGGGCAAGCCTTTCAACTGGTGGTGGATCGTCTCCCAGGAAAAGAAAGACCTGACCTGCTCATAATCCATCAGGTTGGGCCTGACCATTCCCGAAGCGGACGATTTTGTAATAGGTTTCCAATCCATCGTCGTATCTCTCCCTTCTTTTTTGTTGGGAAGGTGAGAAGATAGGAGATTGGAGATAAGGCGATAAGGAGATTAGTCCGGCGTAGGGGCGAGGCAACTCGGAGAGTAGGTTTTTTTCCAAAAGCAACTTCACACCGAGTTGCCTCGTCCCCTACTTGTGTGGGTCTGGGCAAAGTTAAGAGAATATCGAGACGGCATTTACCAATCTCCCAATCTCCCAATCTCCCAATCTTCCAACCTTCCACCCTTCCAATTATCCAATTTTTTTACAACATCGGCCCAACAAAATAGAGGCACTATCGAGGATCAGACAGAGGTGCGAATTAGAGGCATCCCGAAACGACCTAGCTGCGAAAGCAGTCGGTGAGGTAACAGGCCGATCCGATTAACGGGAGCAGCCGCCATCAAGACGGCTTCTCCCTTTTTTTAGTGTAAGCCAAAAAGCCTCCAAACACACCCGTCACGTGGGCAGTTTGGAGGCTGGTCTAACAGCGAGTTTTTGGCCTGGTCAGGTGGCTAGGGGATAGGCGTCAATCAATCGCCGGTATTTGGTTGAGGCTCTGGCGAAACCCATCAACTCAGGCAATGGCGTTCCGAATTGGCCCCTTCAACCCAACCTAGGCCGGTTTGTCGAACTCAGGTTAATAAGCATCGATGTAGCGATGGGCGACGCATAGCTCCGGATTAGCCGCATAGAACTCAGAAGCAGATAGCGGTTCGTCAGGAACGGCGGCTGCATAGCGACCGGCAGCCATCAACTCCGGGTTGGCCGCATAGAGGGTGGAGTCAGAGTCCGGTTTCGCTTCTATGACCGCAACGAAGCGCCGAACCATCATCAACTCCGGGTTGGCGGCATAGAACTCCGAGGCGGTCATGGTCTCGCTGTCACGCTCTACCGTCGACTCCGGATTGACTCTAATCAGGGTCGGCCCGTCCTCGAACAAGATCGTGTAGCGGCGCGTTTGGATCGACTCCAGATTTTCCGCTTCCGAGGTCGTCGCGTACCGCCCGGCGGTCATCAACTCCGGATTCTCGGCATAGAGGGTTGAGTCGGAGACCGGTTCTGCTATGACCGCAACGAAGCGCCGAACTGTCATCAATTCCGGGTTGGCCGCGTAGAGTTCAGAGTCGGACAGCGGCTCGTCGGGGACAGCGGCTGAATAGCGCTCGGCGGCCATCAACTCCGGGTTGGCCGCGTAGAACTCCGAGTAGGTCATCATCTCACTCTCAACGTCGATGGGGACTGCTTCCTCCGGCGGCGCGGCCACGTCCTCTTCAGCCGGACCTTCGGCAGCGGGTTGGGCCAGCGGTACCTGAGCGCAGGCCGCAACCAGCGCCAGCAGGAGCAGAATAATACCTGCCTGAATGATACTGTTCCGTTTCATCGTTCAATCTCCTTTTGCCTTTCACTAAACGGGGACGAGACGCCCTCATCCCTTTTTTGATGATCCACCGCAAGCCGCCTGTAACGGGTGGTGGCGTGATCGCCGGTCAGCCCGGTCTCTGTTCGCAAAAAGCTCAACAGCGCGTCGAGGCTGGCAAAGCCCCGGCGCTCGCCGGTGTGTGGATTTTCGACAGAAGCCCGCCACACCGCTTGCTGGCTCTCTCCGTTATCGTTTACCCGCCACAGACGCAAGAGATAGGCTAAATAATCGGGTCGTTCCGGCTTCATCATTGCTCCTCCTGGCTACATCGGAGCGTAAATTTTTTGTGGTGTCTCTACTATACCAGGCCGTTATGAGGAAAGTCTCAGGAAATTATGAGGAGGTTCCCGTAAACTGCTGTCGAAGTTATTGTCTGTTTTTATCAGATGGCGTCGGGGGACCCCCGACAATTTAGGGGGAATTTCCTAAACAAAAAACGTACCGCCGTCAGCGGTACGTGATATAAAGTGAATCGTCAATTTCCGACCGTACTATATTTATGTTTGGGGAGCCGGAGGTGGGTAGGGCACATACAGTTGAACCCGCGTGAATAAACCGTTTTGCGTTTCAAACACCAAGACTTGGGGAAAGCGGGCCTCGGAGTCATCCTGCAAGCGGTGGTGGGTGTCTACCTCGACGGCCCCGCTCTGGTCGTGGCTCCACATATGGCGGATTTCAAAACCCGGTTGTTTCAGCATGCCGAAGGCAAATTCTAAGCCCTGCTGAATGGCGGCTTTGCCCCGCATCGTCGGCTCCGGGTAGTGGGGATCGACCAGCAGGCCGTCCTCGGCAAAGCAATCGACGGTTTCCTGTATATTTTTGGCCTCAAAAGCGCGCAGCAGGCGTTCGATTAAGGCGCGGTTATCGGTTGTCATAACAAAAAACTCCTTATATGTTAGTCAGGACTTACGTAGGTGGCACCCCTCGATACGCCTTAATCAGGCTACTCGGAATGCCACCTACGTAAAAGTTCCTGTTAGTGTTTTTTAGTACGGCACAGCGGTCTGGGACAGCACGTGGGCGGCAAAGCTGCGGTCGCCGTTGATGGTGACCAGCTTCTGCGCTGTGGCCGTCTCCGCCGAGATACGCTCTGAGGCCAGGCGGTTGAACTCCAGAACGTCCATCTTGAGGATGGCGCTCGGTTCGGCCAGGCTGCCGATGCGGAAGCGGCCCCCGGCGGGACCGGTCAGATCAAAAATAACCGATTGGCCCCGTAACTGCTTCTGCAATTTACGGGACAGGTCGCGCAACACCAGGGCTACTAAGCGACCATCGTGGTCCGGGGTTTGGGCAACGGAACGGCCCGTGGCCCGGCAGATATCGATCCGGTGCATCCAAGTATCGCGGGTATAAATCAGGCCGGTCAGGTATTCAACGGGAACCGTGCCCAGGGGCGGGCCAAACGGAACCGGTATTTTTCGCAAGAGCCAGGGCAATCGCTGGCGGGTGTTGATGCCTTTGGGACCGACCCGGCGCAGTTCGTCGATCAACTCGGCCGGATTCTGTCCGGCCCGGTCGGCCAACTGCCGGGCATTGATGGCATCGACCTGCATTTGATCGGGGCCGGGTTTGGCGCTCGTCTGCGTTCTGAACTCGCTCCAACTGGCGTATCCGGCATAGGAGCCGGCCTGGTGGGCCAGGATGTCCCGCACCGTCCATTCGGTGCAGTCGGTGGGCTGCTGCCAGTCGTCGCCGGACAATGTCTCGACCAGAGCCAGAAAGCGGTTTAGCTCCTCGCGGGCCATCACCCCCGCCTCGGCGTGGGTGAGCGCCGGGATTTGTTTAGCCTCCAAAGTATCATCCCGCATATCAACACTATTCATTAAACTGTGAGCTTGGGCCATTGTCGTACCTCCTTTTGATTGAACGGTTGGGAGTAAAAGGTAGCTCTTTCGGAATTCAGGAGATTGGCATCCTCGTCCTCGTAAAACGCAAAACGTGAAACGTAACTCATTCTTACGCAGTACGTTTTACGTTTTAGCGGGCCAACCCTACGAAATTCCTGCTGAGCTTAAAAGTTGTCCCATTTTATCAAAAAAGACCACACCTCGCATCGGACAGGGGTACGAGATTTCGGGGACGGGGGTACGAGATTTTACGAGTATGTCCCGGCGGGCTAATCGAGCAGCCCCACTTCGACGGCCCAGGCGGCCACCTGGCTACGGGAGGTGAAGTCCAGTTTGGTCAGGATATTGGTCAGGTGGGATTTGGCGGTGCGGACGGTGATAAATAGCTCGCCGGCAATTTCCTTATTCGTTTTGCCCTGAGCCACCAACGTTGCCACCTGTCGCTCCCGTTCGGTGAGGCCGCCGAAGGCTTGCTTCTGCTGCTGCAAGGGCGTCAAGGCCGGCAGTTGGGGCAGCATCTCCCTGGCCGCTTGCCGGAACTGTTGGCGCTGCGCTGCCTGGGAGATCGAAGCGGCCAATGTTTCGATGAGATCGGCGGCGGTGGCCCGTTCAGTTTCGGCGGCGGCCCGATCTTTTTGACTCAGATGCAGACGGCACAAATCAGCGTGACACCGCCAGCGCCACAACTGCACCCCGTAATCCCGGCCCAAAGTGATGGACTCGTGCAAGGCGACGGCGGCCTCCTCGAACCGGTTCTCGACAAGCAGCGCCCGGCCTTTTAGATCGAGGAGGTAAATCAAGGTCTGATCTTGCCAGGCCCGCAGGTGGGGCACGGCGGTCAAGACGGCGTCGATGATAGCCAGCGCCGCCTGGGGCCGCTGTTGGGCCAGGGCCACCTCCGCCTGGGCCAGGGCCACAAACCGCTTGCCCGCCGACTCTAGCCCGGCGGGCGGCGCGGACGAACCGGCCAGGAGCGCCGCAGCCCCGTCAACGTTGCCCCCCATCAGCCGGGCGATGACCAAGATGGCGGTAATGAAATCGATCCATATCTGGGCGCTGCTGGTTTGCGCCAGATGCAGGGCTTGGCTTAAGTAGCGTTCGGTTTCATCCGGGGCCAGCATAAACAGGTAGGCCACCCCTAAACTTTGGCAGGCGGCAGTTTCCCACAAGGTATGGTCAATGTCGCGGGCCAGGCGTAATCCCTGCTCTCCCTGGGCCAGCGCCGGGCCAAATTGACCGCGAAAGGCATAAGCCAGCGCCAGCCGAATGTGGGCGTAGGCTTCCCCATCCCGCCAATTGATCTCCTGGGCGATAGTCACTGCCCGTTTGCCCTCCTCGATGAAGCCGCCGGTGGTCAACATCATCAGCGTGGAGGCCACCCCCTGTCGGTCTCCCAAGGCTTCCAGCAGGGGCAGGGCACGCCGGTAATTTTCGACGCTGGCGGCGACGTTGCCGGTAATACCGTGGGCGGTAGCCATCAGGTCGAGCGTGGCAGCCAGGCCGGGCCGGTTTTGCTCAGCCTCGAAGAGGGTCAGGGCTTCCCGGTGCAGCGTGAGCGCCGCCAGCGGACGGCCCATATTGGCCTCCCAGTTGCCCAGCCGGTTCAGGGATTGGGCCAGCGTCGGCGGGTCGTCCAGCGTGCGGGCCAGAGCCAGCGCCTGTTGCAGGTAATCGCCGGTGTGGGCGTAATCGCGGGCCAACCACAGAAACCCCAAATCGTGCAGGGCTTGCCACTCGGCGTAAGCATCACCGGCAGCGCGGGCCTCGGCCAACACCGCTTCGAAGTCGGCCTGCGCCGCGTCGAAATGTCCGACCATCTGCTGCGCCCGCCCCCGCAGGTGTCGTCCTTGATGGGGCAAGGCGCGGCCCAATTCGGCGGCGGCTGTCTCGGCCCGGGCAAAATGGGTGAGGGCGTTGTAGGGGGCAAAGTCACCGAGCGCCCGCTCGCCGGCCCGCTGCCCGTACCGGAGCGCCTGCTCCCACAAACCGGCCTCAAACGTATGATAGGCCAGTTGGGGCAGGTAACGGTCGGCCTGCGATTCCGGTAGTTGCTCATAATAGTGGGCAATGGTCCGGTGCCGGCGGCGTCGCTCGCGGGTGAGCAGGCCGCTGTAGATGGCTTCGTGGGTCAGCGCGTGGCGGAAGGTGAAACGATCCGCCCCCTCTTCGACCACCAGCCGGGCGGCCACCAATTCTTGCATCAGTGCCAGCAGGGTCGTCTCATCCAGGCCGGTCAGCCGGACTAACAGCTCGAAATCAAAATGGCGGCCGGCGACAGCGGCCACGGCCAGCAGGTCGGCGGCCGCGGGGCTGAGCCGGTCGGTGCGCTGCCGGACAATCAGTTTGAGGCTGGGGGGGATGTCCAGCCGGGTCAGCGGCTTGTAGCGCCAGCCGTCAGCATCATAAAAAATGTCCCCTTTAGCCACCAGCGTATTGGCCACTTCCTCCACAAAGAAAGGGTTGCCTTCGGTCAAAGCGTAAATGCTGTTGAGAAAGGTGCGATTGAGGGGCGCATCCCACGCAAACATCGAGCGCAGCAGGGCCTCGACCCCCTCCGGCGAGAGCGGCTCGAGCCGAATTTCCCGGGCCAGTCGCTCCCGATTGAGGTGGGTTAGAAATTGTGCCAGGGCCGGCGAGTCGGCCTGGGGCCGGGTGGTCAACAGCAAAAAGAGGGGCAACGCCTGTAAACGGCGGGCCAACAGATGCAAAAATTCGAGACTGGTTTCATCACTCCAATGAATATCCTCGATGATGAGGAGGAGAGCGCCGGAGTCGGCCAGGTGGATCAGAAACTGGAGCAAGGTTTCAAAGCGCCGTCGCTTTTCCAGATCGGGCGGCAGGGCGGGGAGCGCCGGCAAATCGGGCTGGCTGAGGGCCAATTCGGGCAGAAGTTGGACCAGTCCACCGGCCAACGGCTCGGGCAAATCGGCCACATCCAGGGGCGGCTGGGGGGTGAAAAAGCGGTGTAGGGCGTCGGTCAGGGGGCTATAGGCCGGTGGGGTATCATTTTCCAGGCAGTTGCCTGGCAACACCCGAACAGCGCCGGGATCGAGACCGGCCACAAATTCACGGAGCAGGCGACTTTTACCCACGCCGGCCTCACCCGACAGCAAAACAGCGTGGCCGTGACCGGCCTGCACCTCATCGAGAAGCGTGTGCAGCGCCTCTATTTGCAGCGCCCGCCCAATCAGGGAGGCGGACGCTATGCCTGAGTATAGTCGTTGCATCGGGGGGCTGTTCATCCAAACTTTAACAATCCTCCCAGATTATACTCCAACTCTCCCGGCCCGCCAACCGTTGCCGCCCCTCCAATCAAAAAACGCACCGCGTACAAATTCTTGCCCAAACTACGAATTTGACCTATCATGTAAAGAATAAGCCCTGTATCGTGTTCCAAACGGTACGGGGTTTAAATAGTTTGACCGGCTTGATGGCTCAAGGCCAGTTTTGGATTGGTCGGAAGAAGATGTCCGCTTATCCTTGAGCAGATCTTCTCGATAAGAGCCGTCAGGCGATCAACATTGGTTTGTGAGGCAGCGATATGTTTTCAAGCGTATCAATGCCTCGCAATTCATGCTGACAAACGTTGGCGGCGGCTTGAGCTTCATACAATTTTTTGATAGGTCGCACCTGGAGAAACATTCTTTAGCTCAGTCTGATACGCATCAGAAAACTCGTTAAATCTCTCCGCATAATACCTGGTTAAGGCCCATACAAACAAAGCGACAGCCGCTGCACGCAAAGGAGGTGATTGTGAGCTGACATCCTAACTGCATGGATTGATGGAAGATTTTACAATGATGTATGAATCAAACAATTCACAATACAGTGAGGAGAAAGAAAATGGGTAAGAAATATTTGCGTATGCTGTTTACGCTAGTCGCGCTGTTTGCTCTGTCAGCATTTGCCCTCACGGCTTGCGGCGGAGCAGTTGAAGAGGCGGCACCCGCCGAGGAAGAAGCACCTGCCGAGGAAGAAGCG
>CAZWZZ010000139.1:0-10668 GCA_964638395.1 uncultured Caldilineaceae bacterium | reverse complement strand
GCCAGCGGCGGCAATATCATTCCGATGGCCTATACCTTACCCGGCAGCACATTCGTCGGCGTTGATTTCGCCGCGCAGCACGTAGCCGCCGGGCAGCCGATGATCGAGGCGCTCGGTCTGAAAAACATCAGCCTGCAACATATGGATATTTTGGACATTCCCCCAGATTTTGGGCAGTTCGATTATATCATCGCCCACGGGGTCTACTCCTGGGTTCCCCCGGCGGTGCAGGATAAAATTTTGGCCATCTGTGGCCAGCATCTTGCTCCCAACGGGGTGGCCTACATCAGTTACAACACCTATCCCGGCTGGCGGCTACACAGCGTCGTTCGGGATATGATGCGCTATCACACCGAGGCAGTGACCGATCCCCAGACTCGTATCGTCCAGGCCCGCGAAATCCTCGATTTTATGGCCGAGTCGGTGTTGTCCAAAAGCAATGTTCACGCCAAGTTCCTCCATTCCTACCTGAACTATGTCAAGGAGCGCTTCCTGCCGCCGGGCGACGATGCCTATCTATTCCATAACGAATTGGCCGACTTCAACGAGCCGCTTTATTTTCACGAGTTTATCGACCGGGCCGGGCGGCACGGCTTGAAATATCTGGCCGAGGCCCAATTTCAAACAATGCTGGCCAGCAACCTCCCGGCTGAGGCGGCCAAAACCCTGCAACGATTGGCCAAAGACACGATTGCGCTGGAACAATATATGGATTTTCTGCGGAACCGCATCTTTCGGCAAACGTTGTTGTGCCATCAAGAAGCGCCACTCCGGGGGCGGCTGTTGCCGGAACGACTGGCCCGTTTTTATATGGCCTCGTCAGCCTTGCCTGAAGAGGCAGCGGCGATTGATAGCCACGCCGAGGCGGTGGTCAAGTTCAAAGCCCCCAACGGCGATCACTTCTCGACCAACCATCCTGTCACCAAAGCGGCGCTGCTATATTTGAGCGAGATGTGGCCCCAAGCTGTCCCCTTTAAGGCGCTGTTGGCCACAGCCTACGAACGATTGGGGCTGTCGCCGGACAGCTTGCCGGTCGAGACCGTCACCGCAGACCGGCAACTGTTAGGAGCCAATCTGGTGCAAGCCTACAGCTACAACGAAGATTTGGTCGAGTTTCACATTTTTGCGCCGCCGCTGGTGACGAGCGTCGGAGAGAAACCGATCCTTAGCCCGGTAGCCCGGCTGCAAGCCAGGCAGGGTGAGCGGGTGACCAACCTGCGCCACGAATTGCTAAAGCTGACCGGGTTTAATCATTATCTGGCCTCCTATCTGAATGGGGATTGGAGCCGGGCGGCGTTATTGGAGATTATAGAGCGGGCGATTGAGGCGGGGCAGTTGGAGATAGAGCGGGATGAAACCGCCGTGGCTGATCCTGAGCAAATCCAAGCGACATTACCGGCTCTGATCGAGAAAACGCTGCAAGAATTGGCGAACGCCGGGTTAATGGTCGCCTGATGGATATATAATCGATGACTGAAACCATTCGACAAAGTTATGACAACGTACCATACCCGTCGCTGCCCCGACAGCAGACCCACCCCAACACATTGGCGGCTCTGGCAAAACTGTTCGGGATGACACCGACGCCGGTTGATCGTTGCCGGGTGTTGGACCTGGGCTGCGGCAACGGCAGCAACCTCATCCCGATGGCCGATCAATGGCCGGCTAGTGAGTTTATGGGGCTGGACTTCTCGGCCAAACAGATCGCCGAGGGGCAGGCCAGGATCGAGACGCTGGGTTTGAGGAATATCAGCCTGCACACGCAGGACATTTTGCAGATCAGCCCGGATGATTTGGGGCAGTTCGACTACATCATTCTGTACGGCGTTTATTCCTGGGTTCCCGACGAGGTGCGGACTAAAATTCTGGAAACCTGTCGCCACTGTCTGTCCCCCCACGGGGTGGCCTACATCAGCTACAACGTCTATCCCGGCTGGCACATCTATGGACCGGCCCGGGCGGCGATGCTCTACCACAGCCGGGATGTCAGCGATCAACCCTACGAGCGGGTCAAAAAAGCAAGAGCCGCCCTGGATTTCTATACGAAAATGATCCCGCAGTTATCCCGTGACCTGCCGGAGACGCTTGAGATCAACCGTCTTATCTTCAAGAACACCCAAGATTTGCTAGAAAACCAGCCGGATGAGTACCTGCTCCACGACCATCTGGAGACGATCAACCAACCGTTCCACTTCCACGAATTTGTGAACCAGGCCGAGCGGCACGGCCTGCAATATTTGACCGATGTCGAGTCCTCCATCCGGCTCAAGCGGTATCTCCCGGCCGATTTTCTGCGGGCCGTAGAGGGGTTGGCCCAGACTGAAGTCGAGTTGGAGCAGTTGCTGGACTTTCTCTATATGCGAGCCTTTCGGCAAACGTTGCTCTGCCGGGAAAAGGTTCCGCTCAACCGGGAGATCACGCCCGATAGCCTGCGCGGGGTGTTCATGGCCTCACCGGCCCGACCGGTCGGTGACACCGTCGAGCTTCACTCATCACAAGAGGCCGTTTTTCGCGGAGCTATCGGCACTCAACTGGCCACGGAACAGCCGCTCAACAAGGCCGCGCTGCTCTGTCTGGCCGACCTGTGGCCCCAGGCGGTCTCTTTCGAGGAACTGATCCAGATGGCTCGCGTTCGGCTCAACCCGGAGGCCGGGCTGGTTTACAGCGCCACGAAGATGGCCGAGGCTGTTCAGACGGTGGGCGAGCTATTGTTGAAGGGCTTCGTCCTGAACCTGATCGATTTTCAGGCGCAGCAGCCCCATTTCACCCGCGAGATTAGCGAGCAGCCGCAGGTTAGCCCCCTGGTGCGCTTCCAGGCCCAGGCCGACCTGCCGTTGACCAACCGGCGGCACGATTTAGTTAACCTGGATGATGAAATCACCCACTATTTGTTGCCCTATCTGGATGGTCACCACACCCAAGCCGCTTTAGTCGATAAGCTACTGGCTCTGGTCGAGGCAGGCGATTTGGTGTTGCAGCGGGGAGACGAGACGTTGAACGTGGCCCAACAACGGGAAATTTTAGACAAGGTTCTACGGCAAAGTTTGACAAAATTGGCCGACAATGCTTTATTGATTGGGTAGATTGGGAATAATTCGTAGCTACTTTATAAACCATAGAGATTTGAGCTTAGTAATTGGTAATTAGTAATTAGAGATTGAATAACCAATTACTAACCAACCAATTACCAATCAACCCACTCTCAAACAGGATTGGCTGAATGAACGGCGAAAGCAAGGTTGAAGTCATCACCCGCGAAGGTTGGCGCAAGGAGTACCCGCTCCGGAAAGGCATCGTTTACATTGGTAGCGCGGCCTCCAATGATATTGTGCTGAATGGGATGCAAGGGGGCGGCGTGGCACCACTGCACGCCCAATTGATTGCCAACCAAGCGGGCTACAAATTGATTAACCTGGCCGAGGCTGAGATCAGACTGGGAGAAGCCGGAGGCGATGTCCTACCGCCACGAGCGGTGATCGATATGGTGGATGGCTTGACCTTTGGGTTGGGTGAGTTCACCCTGGTGTTTCGGGGGAGTGGCGGCGGGTATGATCTGGGCGCAACGAGCGGTAGCGGAACCCGGTTTATCGGCCTCAGATTGGCCATGCCTTATGTGCGTCTGGCTCCGCACCAATCGTTGGATGGCAAAGTGATCGTCCAAAATTTGGGCGGCAAGACCGGTGTGCGGTTTGACATTGATCTGGAGGGGCTGGATACCGACTGCTACGATGTGGCTCCGGGACCGTTGCTCTCCTCCGGGGCGCAGGGGGAGGTGCTGTTCCGCATCCACCATCGGGGCCTAAAACCGCTGGCCGGAGCGTGGACGATTACGCTGCGGGCCACCGCGCCCCGCGATTATCCGGGGGAGGAGGCGGTCGTTTCCCAACAGATCGAGGTGTTGCCCTTCTATCGTCATCAACTACGCCTTTTTGCGCCGGGCAGTGCGCCGGAGACCATTGAGCCGCAGGATTTTCTGACGCCCAAGGCCAAAAGTGGCTCTCTGACGGATCAGGAAGAATCCCGTACTAAAGGAAAGAAGGGGAAATGGTGGACGGCCCATCCTTCCTGGGGAGATGAACAGGAGCCGGTGCGGATGCGGGCCAAGCCAGCGCCCACGGCGAAACCGGCGAAGACAGCCGCCACCACGCCCGCTGAGTCTTCTGCCTCTGCCGATTCTGAGGAAGAGCCGTGGGGCTGGCAGGCGAAGGAGACCGACGAAGCCAGTGGCCGGGCGGACGCTCGCCCCGTGGTTGTCGCCGGGGAAGGGGAGTGGGGCCAGGCAGAGGAGGCGGAGGAGGCCGCCCCACCACCCTCACCGGAGCCTCCTGCCGAGCCGGAACCGGTCGAAAAAAAAAGTGAGGGGGACGTTTCGACCCCGGCCCCACCGGTAGCCGCCATACCGCCCCAGACTCCGCCACCGGCCCCACCGCCGGAGAAGGTGGCTGCGGTCCGAGAGCCGGTCACGACGGAACCGGAACCAAGCTCTGATGATAAGCCGGTGGTTCAACCCGAGACGGTTCAGAGCCAATCTGCGGTTGAGGCGGATACGGCGGCCGTTGCGCCGAAGCCGGTCGGGACTCCGGAGCCTGTCGCCGCTGACACCGATGTGGCCGAGACAGAGAAAACCGCCGAGATGGGCTGGTGGCAGCGTTTGAATCGAACCTGGCCGTTTGGCCGCCGAGCCGAGCCGGTGACTGAGGAGACTCGTCAAGCGGACGAGGATCAGGCTGAGGTTGTTGACGAACCGCAGGCTGCGTTGTCCGAACCAACATCGCCGCCCGCCACTGATGAGGTCTCACTGCCGACCCAAGCCCCTGTTACCGCTGTGGAAACGCCACAGCCGGACGAGGTAAGGATGGTAATCGAGCCGGAGCCGGGGCCGCCAGTAATGGAAGCGGAAGCGCCAATGCCGGAAGTGCCGGCTGAAGAGGCAGATGAACCGACGCAGACGATGCCTGCCGTTCCGCCACCGGCTGGCGCGGATGTCGAAATGCAGCCTACCCAAGTCGAAGCGGAGACGGCCAGCCGTGAAGCCGGTTCGGAGCCACCGGAGGCGGATAAAACGGCGGCGGTTGTTCCCGATGAAAGCCTTGAACCGCCACCCGTAGCGCCGGAGCCGGAACCGGACGCGGCAGCAGTGGCCCATCAACCGGATACTGACGATGAAGTGTCGGGCATGTCTGATTTTGAACCAGAGCCGGAGCCGGTCAAGACGGAAGCGGTCACGGCGGCTCATCAACCGGACGCTGACGAGGAGGTGCGGGAGACGCCTGACAATGAAAATGAACCGGAGAGGAAGCCGGTCACGGCAGAAGCGGCCACGGCGGCTCAATCGGAGGCGGAGGATGAAGTGGGGGAGACATCCGACGTCGAGGCCGAGTCGAAACCGGATGAAAACGAAGACCGGCTCTCGGACAGCGAGCCGGCTCCGGCCGCGACGACCAAAGAGCAAACCGAGGGCGAGACCGAGGCCGAGGATTGGTTGGCTTTTGAGGAGAAAAAGGAGCGGAAGGTCATTAAATTGAGAGCCGATACCGCCTCGCTGCCGGTTCAGAAAAAGGAGAAGCAGTCGGAGATCGAAGAGCTGTGGACGGCTGATTGAGATTTACCAGGGAGAAGAGGATGACTTTTTACAGCAGGCGAGGAGACAAGGGTGGCTAGATGATGAATGTCCCCTTGACCAGATTGATAGCCACATTTTTGTTGATGGCACTCCTGTGGGTTGGGGTTATGGCCGAGACGACCGCCCAGACGGAGGCGCTGCGGTTGATCCTGACTGCTACCGAGAGCCGCGATTTTCCGGAGGTGGTCATCTCGGCGGCGGTCACGGATGCCGAGGGGCCGGTGGCCGGTTTGACCGAGACCGATTTTCAGGTGTTCGAGGCTGGCGCGGCGACGCCCGCCGAGATTGTGGCCGTGGAGCCGGCCCGCCTCGAAAATCTGCGGCTGGTTTTGGCCGTGGATGTCAGCACGCCGGAGAGCGATCTGGCCGGGGTCAAGGCGGCGGCGTTGTCGGTTGTCGATGGTTTCAGCCCGAAAGATCGCCTGGCCCTGGTCAGTTTCGGCGATGAGGTGCAGGTGGTGCGGGAATTTACCAACAATCAGGAGGAGTTGGCGACGGCCATCGACAACTTACGCTCGGCGGGCAGCTTTACCGCCCTCAACGAGGCCACAGCCCAGGCCGCACGCCTGGCCACCCAAGTCCAGGAAGGGCGTCGCGCTGTGGTCATCATTACGGATCGGCTGGACAACACAGAGACTAACGTTTCTTTTGGCGAGGCGCTCGAAACGGCGGCGGCGGCCGGGCTGCCGGTCTATCTGGTCGGCTATGGCGCAAGAATGACGGCCTCAGAACCGCTTGAGGGCCAGTTGCAATCGACAGGGGGCCGCTATGTGACGCTGGACGGGGCCGGAGGTCTCGAAGCGGCTTTGGCCGAGGTGGAGCAGACGGTGCGGCAGGGCTACCACCTTACGTTTCTGTCGAACCTGACGGCTGATGAGGCCGACCATCCGCTGACGGTGCTTGTGGATTATCAAGACAGACAAGCCGAAGCCGAGGGAGTTTTTACGGCCACGCCCGGCGCGGTCAATATCACCCTGCCCACGCTCGAGCCGGGCCAGACGGTGTCCGGTATGGTTGATTTGGCCCCGGAGATCACGGCTCCGACCGGGGTGGTGTCGGTCGAATATCTGCTCGATGATGAACCGTTGGAGATGGTCACGACCCCGCCCTTTGGGTTGGCCTGGGATAGCACGACGGCGGGAACCGGTTTGCACATCCTGTCGATACGAGCCACCGATCAAGCGGGCAATACCGGCCAGATGCGGATCGCCGTCAACGTGAAAGTGCCGCTCGCAGTGGAGATTTCGACAGAGCAGGAGACCGTTCAACTGGGGGATGCGTTACCTATTTCGGCCAATGTCGAGGCCGCCGCCCCCATCGCCAGGATGGATTTGTTGATCGATGGGGTTCTGATAGATAGTCGCACCGAGGCCCCGTATCTTTTCGACCTGAATAGCGGACTGTATACGCAGGGTCAACACGACGTGACGCTTCGGGTGGAAACGTTAGAGGGGGAAACGGCTGAGGATAGCCTGACGCTCCAATTTTTACCGCCGCCCGGCCCGGCCCCCAACTTGTTGCAGCGTTTTTTGATGAACCCCTGGGTTCGTTTCAGCGGGGTGACGATAGCGGCCCTTTCGGCGTTGGGCGCGACCCTGTTGATTGCGCTGTTGCTGGTGCGGATGATCCGGCGCTGGCATCACCGCCGCAGTCGGCAGACGTTGCATCTCGAAATCTGGAACCTGGGGAATATCGACGGGGTTTATCAGTTGCAGGCGAAAGAGGCCACGGATAATCTCAAATTCCGATTCACCTTAAACGGTCAGGATTTACCCCAACAGACCATCACGCAGCCCCTCGGCGGGACGCCCAACGGCACAACCGGCGGCAGACGACCGGCCACGCAGCCGCTCCCGGCCACCCCGGCGCTGGCTGCTGAAGCGGCGACGCCGAATGGTGCCGCAGCCGCTCAACCATCCTCCCCCGACGCCTCGGCAGGGTCGGGTGTGGGGCAGACGGTGGCTAAGGCCAGAGAAAAAGAGTCCCAGGCCAGGGGCTGTCTCTACATCGTGACCGACATTCTGGATACGTTGGGGATGCTGCTGCCCGGAGCCGCCGGTAATGCCGTCAGGAATTATAGCGCCCGGCTGTATCAGGGGCAGCAGGCCGTTGACCGGGCCGTTCGAGCGCCGACACAGATGGCCAATACTGCTCAACATTTGGGCCGGCAGGTCTCCGATTTGGGGCCTGGCTCGCAGCAGCAAGGGGGCTATCAGCCTGATACAGGGCGCACGGGAGGCAGAATGGAGGCGACGCCGGGGCGAAACGTCGCCTCGACCCCGGTCGCGTTGAGCCGACCGGCCCCGGTTCGACAAACCGGGCGGCAGCCGGGTGGCAAGCGGAACGAATTTTTGACGGCGACAGAATCGTGGGTGCGGACTCCCTTACTCGAACCGGAAGGACAGATGCAGATTGATCTGCTCATTTTACCCGCCAATCCGTACCGAAAGCAGGATTACACCTTTACGGTTGTCTCGAAACCGGTCGAACCGGCCGATTTACCGGTGACCAACGAGCCGGGGACGGTTACCATTCCGGGCATTCCCTGGTTTTACCGCTACCTCCCCACTTTTTTAGTGATCTTTAGCGCCCTATGTTTGGTCATCGGAATTATTTGGCTGACGATTTGGCGGTTCAATCTGATGAATATTTGGACACTTTTGCTGGCGTGATATAGATTTTTAGATAAACATTTTGAATCCGTAGGGTAGGCATCCCTATGCCTGACCCGCTACCGCATAGGGATGCGGCAGCTACAAGTCAAAATCATTTTCTGAAGAACTATAGAAGAGGACGCTTATGGCTCACGACCAACTGGAAATCATTGCTGCCGACGGCAACATCGAATTTTATAACCTCGATCCGGCCAGGGGCCTGACCAATATCGGGCGTCATCCTGAGAATGACATCGTCATTGATGATCCGGGGGTGGCTCCTTTTCTGGCGATGCTGGATCACCGTCAAAAGCCGTACCAATTTGTGCTGTTGAGCCAGGAGGGACAAACCACCCTCCGGGGTGAGACCCTGTACCCGAACGGGGGCGTGCCGCTCAACAATTTGGATACGATCCAGGTCGGTAGCCACACCCTAATTTTGATGGAGAGCCAGAGTGGGCAGCAGGCTGTCACACCGCCCGGCCCGACTCCGACGGCCCCGGCCCCGTCGCCACCCCGTCAACCCACAGCCCCAACCACGCCGTACCAACCACCGACCACACCACCGCCGCCCTCTCCACCGCCACCCTCTTCACCGCCACCACCTGCCGTTCCGGCCCGCCCGGCCTCAATGCCCCCCCCAACCAGCCGACCGGAGCCGGTCAGCAGTGGCTACGCCGCTCCACCGTCCTCTGCGCCGGTCTCGCCGGCCGCCTATCCGCCCCCCTCGCCGACGCCCACGAATGGGGCCAACGGCCACGGCGGGCACGTGGTCGGCTATTTTCAAGCCCTGCCGCCGGAGCAGCGGGATGATTATATTTTGACCGAACTATCCCACCACGAAGCGACGACCGCGGTCGATCAAAGCGTCACCTTTGAATTAACTATCGCCAATGGCGGGCCGCTGGTGGCTGCCTTTACGGTCGAGGTGCAAGGTCTCGATGATAGCTGGGTTTCGATCTCCCAACCCTATTTGAACCTGAATGAGGGGGAACGGGCCGGGGTGACCATTGCCATCACCCCGCCGCGCCTGCCGAGTAGCCGGGCCGGGGATCACTACGTGGCCATTGTCGTCACCTCCGCCGATTATTATGGTCGCTACAGCCAGCACGGGGCAACCTTGACCATCGAGCCGTATTACGAATTTACGTTGGGTCAACTGACGCCGAAACAACAGACCATCTCCTGGTTTAGACGCTCCGGCCGGGCTTCCTTGTCGATCATCAACAAAGGCAACGGCCAGGCCCCGTTCCGCATCGATGGCTCGGATGAGGAGCGGGCCTGTAGCTTCGAGTTCGAGGTTCCCGGCGAACAGGTGGCCCAGGCCGCGCAGGCCGAGTTGCGCCTCCAGCCGGAACAGGCGGCTACGGTTCCGATCCAGGTCACGCCCCATTCCCGCCGTCTGTTTGGGTTTCGCAAACGAAATTATTCCTTCACCGTCAACACCACCCCCTTAGCCGCCGAGCAGACGCCCCGCTCCCAGTTGGGGCAGTTGGGCCACAAACCGCTCTTTGGCTTGTGGCAGATTTTGCTGATGGCCCTGCTGCTGGTGGCTGTCATCGTTTATATCTTCCGTCCGACGATCACCCTGTTCAGCGTTGAACCCCGTCTCGTGCGGGCCGGGGATGAAGTGACGCTCCGCTGGAACACTTCCCCCTTCGCCAATCTACGGATCAACAACGGCATCGGGGCGGTCGATGCGCCCCGTGGGGAAATGATCGTCGTCCCGGAAGACAGCGCCACCTACGAACTGCGTTCGGAAAATTGGGTCTCCTGGATCAGCCGAGGCTTCTTTAGCTACCTGCGAGAAGCCAGAGTCGAGGTGGAACCGATTATCCCGGCCATTCGTGTCTTTCAGGTCGATCAGGAGTCGATTTTTACCGGGGAAGAGGCCACCTTGACCTGGGAAGTGACGTCTGCCGAGGAGGTGATTTTGGCCACCAACGGCGTGCCGGAAACCTTGACCGAGGCTGAGCATACCGGCCAGCGGGTGGTCACGCCCCAGGAGGATAGCACCTACGCTTTGACCGCCCGCAACCGGTTTGGCGAGGTGATCGAGAATGTGGAGGTCCGGGTCGGCGTGCCGCCCGTGCCCACGCCCTTCGTGCGTCGCTTTACGGTCGATAAGCAGGTCATTGCCGCCGGGGAGAGCATCGTCCTCGATTGGGAGGTGGAGGGGGCCGACATCGTCGAGCTGATCCCCATCGGCGAAGTGCCGCCCATTCAAAGCCTCAGCCGCGCTCCGCCCCAGAGTTTGGAGTATGTCCTGACCGCCCGCAAGGGGGAGGCCCGCAGCCAACCGATCATCCGCCAGGTGGTGGTCAACACCCCCACGCCCGGCCCGACGGCCACACCGGAACCGGAAGCGCCGGTCATCGAGTTTTTTACGGC
>CAZWZZ010000138.1:0-10669 GCA_964638395.1 uncultured Caldilineaceae bacterium | reverse complement strand
TGACACTATAATCGGTGTGAGTTTCTTGAAGGCGATTTTTAGCGATTTGTTGACCCAACCAATCTCGTACTCTTTGCTTTTCCTCATTACTCAGCGTAGCCAGACAGGTTAACAATGACTCAAAGGTGATGGGTAGATTTAGATTAGTTTGAGACATTGTGTTACTCCTTTTTGTCACGGTTAGTCCGCGATGAAACTCTCGATCTCCGATGAATTTACAATTCGTGTCAGCGTCATTATATCAAAAAAAACAAGAGGAGCAATCTTTCTCCAAGCAAATAATTAATTGGTGATTGGAGATTGGAGCAGTTTCAAAAACTGCTCCAATCTAAAATTGCTCCAGTCTGGGTGCTTACTCCTGCAACGTCCGAATATAGGCCACAATATCTTGCAAATCCTCATCGCTGAGGGCCGGGTTGCCCCCCTTAACCGGCATCGCCACGCCGGTCGTGTTCAGCGGATCGCTGGGATCGCGGCCCACCTTGATAAACTCGACCAACTCGTCGTTGCTCTTTTCAGCAATAAAGTCGCTGGTGGTCATATCTTCGCCCAGGCCGGCGACGCCCTCGCCTTCAGGGCCGTGACAGGAAGCGCAGGTGGCCGTAAATTTTTCCCGACCGAGTGCCGGATCACCGGCGGCCATTTCTTCAACGTCTTCCTCGGTCTCTTCCGGTGCGGTCTCCGCTTGGTCGGCGGCCCCGGCGCTGCTCTCTTGGGGGGCGCGTTGCTGGGCCGGGTCGCCGCCGCAGGCCGCCAGGCTCAAAATGATGACAATCAGTAGAAATGTGACTAAGTTTTTCATGGGGTAAATCTCCTTGATTTTATGGTTAACCGGCGTCCCGCCGGAAAATATTCCAGGGGGCCGGTTTGACGATAAGTTTCATTTGGTGATCTTTGTGAAGGGTACAGCTATTCTGATAGACCCGCACTTTGTCGAAACGCTTGGTCAGCGTGGTGTGGGGCATGATGATGAAAGGGCCGAAAGTATGGACCACATCATCCCGATTTTTAATCACAATCGTATCCCGAACGCCAATGGTAAAAGTGAGTTCACTCGGAAAATCAACCGGCTCTTCGCCGAGGGCCATCTGGTGGCCGGCACCGGGCGGGATGACGTAGGTCACGGTGCGGGCCTGCTCCCAGCGGTTGAAAGCCGTCCAGCCAACCGTACCCAACAGGAACACAATCAACAAAAGCCATTTGAAATAACGGGCTGTATGGACGAAACGCATATCTTTTAGGTGAGCCATCATCGCCTCCGTAAAGGAAAATCTGTATCCATCAGCCTCAGTCTGCGTCCGGGGCGGAGAAGATCGGCGTCGGTGGGTTTTCCCGATAATAGGTCAATAATTCATCAAAGCTCAAGCGTTGCCCGCTGAATTGCCCCGCAAATGTTTCGGCAGCGGCGGCAGACTCAAAAGCGGCCAAACCGGAGAGCATCGGCGTCGGTAGCTCTTCGCTCAACACGTAGTAGGCGGTTTCGGCCCGAATCCAGGTGTGGGTCTCGTGGTCGTGGACGAAATTGGCCGTAATTTTTTGTTGGCTTTCAAGATGAGACTGGACCATATCGCCGATGTCGTCGAAGATGTGTTCCTGACCATCCGCAGTGATATACCCGGCGGCGAAACGTTCTTCGCTAATAATCATCCCGCAGAATTCGCAGAGATCCTCACCGTAGTGAATATGGGGTGGCTCCGGTTCGGCATTGGCGTTTCCGCCACAGCTTATCAGCAGGACACCTGCAAAAAGCATCACTAGCAAGAAAAGCACCCGGTTCATACATCACCTCGTCGCTTGAAAATAACATAAGCCGCCCCCAGCGGCAGGACCACCCAGGCGGCCAGCGATCCCAAAAAGAGCCAGGTCAGGCTGTCCCGGTAGGTCTGCATGGCATACAGTCCCGCCGGGCCGAGGACATCCAGGGTAGCGTTGATGCCGAGCAGGGCCGACATTTTGAAGACTTGCAGCGGGTTGAGCAGGGCCAGTGTAAACAGGGTGTCGATGGGCAGTTTGAAGGCCAGACTCGTCCCCATCAGCCCCAGGTCGCCGATGAAGACAAAACCGAGCCAGGCTAAAAGGGCGATGCCGGTGGCCACGGCGGCTGTGCGGGTCAGGATGCTAATCAAAAAACCGAGGCTCAACATGCCCAAGGCCAGCACAAAGGCGAAGCCGGTCAGAAGCAAGTAAGCGCCGGCGTCCGTTGATCCGCCTCGCCCGGCGATGACCAGACCCGACAGCCCGAAACCCAACGCCAACGCGCCTAGCAGCGCAATGGCCAGCCCCAGATATTTGCCGAGTAACACCTCGGCCCGGTTGACCGGCTGGGACAGTAGGTAGGAGAGCGTCCCTCGCTCTCGCTCGCCGGAGAGGCTGCCTGCGCCAATGGTCAGGGCCATCAGCGGCACAATCAGCAGCACCAGATTGACCAGGCTGGCCGCCGTCCGCCCAAACCCGGCAAAGCCGCTGTAGCCCGTCCCCCCGCCGCTCAGCGACAGCCAGGAAAGTAGCAAAGCCAGCCCGCTAAAGGCCCCCGCGTACAGCACAAACCAGCGGTTGTGCAGCGAGTCGCTGATTTCTTTCTTTAAAAGGGTGGTGATGATTCTTGGTTCCATTATATATTGTCCTTTGTCAGTAGTTCGTTGTCAGTTGCCCGTTGCAATTCGCCACACATGACGAAGAACAACGGACAAATGACAACAGACAACTGACCATTGACTAAAATTCATTCTCGATCTCGAAGTTGGTCACTTCGACATTTTCCAGCAGCAGCGTTTGCAGCGGCGCGGTTTTGGCGGTGGGTGAGACGGCCACGCGCAGGCCGATGCCGTTCTGGCTGGCAGTGAAGCCCTGCGCCTGTAGGAGGTTCAGGGCGTGGTTGCGCCAGACGGCGGGCACGATCAGCTTGAGCGTTAAGGTCATCCCCAGCCGGTTGACCAGGTCAGCCGGTTGGTCGCAGATGAGCTTGAGCCGGCCGGCCTCCAGGACCAACACCCGCCCGGCCAGCGCTTCGACCTCCTCCAGACGGTGGGAGGTGAAGAGCAACGTTTTGCCCTGCGCTTGCTGCCGCCGCAGCAGCTTGACAAAATCATCGCGGGCGGCAGCGTCGAGATTGCTGGTCGGTTCGTCCAGAATGAGCAGCGGCGGATCGGCCAGCAGGGCGCTGGCCAGAGCCAGCCGTTGCTTCATCCCGCCGGACAGAGCGGCCACGGCTTTGGCGGCGTGGTCGGTCAGACCCACCTCGGCCAAGACGTGGTCGAGGCGACTGTTGCCCACGCCTTTCAAACCGGCGTAAAATCGCAGCGTTTCCTGAGCCGAAAGGTCATCATAGAAGGCCAACTCCTGCGGCACGTAGCCAACCATAGCTCTGGCCTTTTTCCCTGCTTCCTGAGCGTCGAAACCGGCGATGCGTAAGTCACCCTCGGCGGAAAGCAGACCAAGTAAGCTGCGGATGATCGTTGTTTTGCCCGCCCCGTTCGGTCCCCACAGGGCGACCGCCTCCCCGGCGGCCACCTCAAACGAGAGGTTGTCCACGGCGGTAAAGCTCCCAAATTTTTTGGTTAGGCTGGTGATGCTTATCATTGGAATTTCTCCCTGTTGTGCTGGAGCGTTTGTTGGTTTCGTTGGTGAGGAAAACATATTGTCCGTCGTTCGTTCTCCGTCGCCCCTCCTAGTTGCCTCCTTGCGACCTGCTACCTGCCAAACGATACTGCCGCTCATTGCCAGGAGCGCCAAACTCACCCCCCACATCGGCCATAGCGGAGCAGACTCCGGCGGAGTAACGGCGGGGATGACCGGCGTCATCAGCGGGGCGGTGTCGCTGAATTTGGGCCGGGGCTGAAAGATAGGAAAGGCGCGGGCAGCCAGGTCGATGGCTTGCTGGGCCGGGCCGAGTTGGAAAAGACGCAATTGGGGGTTGTTGTCCATCATATTCTCGAACAGGCTCTTAGAAACGTAGGGCAAATCGCCCACATCGTCGCCCGTCGTATCGTAGCCGACGTAATCGCTCCAAAAGTTGCCCCGACCCTCAACGGTGAACTCATTTTGCTCAAAGACGCCGCTGCCGGTCAGCCCGACCTGCTCCAGGTTGTCGATGAAGCTGTTCTGGCTGAAATAGTTGCGCTTGACGGCCGGGGTGAAGAGCAGGCCGATGTCGTTGTTGGTGAAGGCGTTGTGGCTGAAATGTTGGGTGACATCGACCGACCAGGGGGAGTTGTCGAAATACAGACCGACCCGGTTGCCGCTAAACAGATTGTCGCTGGCCTCGACGCCATCCATATCCTTCAGACCAACGCCGTAGCCGCTGGGGCCGCGATTGTTGGCGAAAATATTGTGGCGCAGGGTCAGGCGGCGGCTGTACATCAAAAAGGCCCCGACCGAGTTGCCTTCGATGTAGTTATTCTCCACCAGATTGTCATCACAATACATAAAATGCAGCCCATACCGGCCATTGGTAATGACGTTATCCCGGATGATGGCCCCTTCGTTGTACCACAGCACCACATCCCGCCCCTGGTCCACCCGATTGCCGACCACTTCCGTCTCGGCACTGTACCAGACCCGGATGCCGTCCCCTCTGGCGGGTACGTCCAACTCTTTCGCCCCAACGATATTGTAGGCAATACGGCTCTTTTCGGAGTCCTTGATGTAGATGCCGAACAGCGTATTCTCCAAACGGTTATGCTCGGCCACCAGGCCGGGCGATTGATCGACGGCAATCCCGGCATTTTCTTGATCCAGCCGAGCGCCGCTGTTGCGGATGACCAGCCCCCGGATGGTCACGTTCGGGGCTTCGTTGATTTCGATGACGTTCCCCTGATTGCCCCCGTCGATGATTGCCCCCTCACTACCTTCGATAGTCAAGGGTTTTTCGACGACGAAGTTACCTTGATACAGCCCCGGCGGTATCTCGATAACATCGCCCGGTTGGGCCGCGTCGATAGCGGTTTGCAGATCGAAAGAATTGTGAATTGTGAAGTTGGTGTCAGCAGCGTGGACCGGAGCAAGCGTCAGAAATATTAAAGTTGTTAGAAAAGATAGGATGATTTTTTTCATAGAATTACATCTCTGTCATTCACAATTAACTATTAAATATTGTAACTATTCAGCAGCCTCCCCCAACGATTACTTTTCGCGGGGATTTGGGGATTAGGGGATAAATTCTTAGATAAAATCCCCAAATCTCCTAATCCCCGCTATGAAATCGCTGTTTTTAGGACAACGGCTGAATAGATACTAAATATTCACAATTCACAATTAGTTAGCTCTTTTCCACCAGCGGCTTATACGCCCGCCGCTGCAAATAGAGACCGACCACAATCAGGAGCGACGCGCCCGTGGCCAACAACAGCCCAAAATCGGCATAGGCCACGGTCCTGAACTGGCCGATGACTCCCTCGCCGAGGATGGTCGGGGTGAAGGGTTCGACGGCATTGGACAGAGCCGCTCTGGGGTCGAGGTTTTGGCCGAAATTGTTAAGCCAGAAGTAGAGGTCGGCCAGGAAAACGACCGGTAGCAGAATGGCCGGTAGACTCAGCAAGAGAGACCAGGGGGAGTGAATGAAGACGGCGGCCAACAGGAGCAGTGCCAGGGCGGTGATGGCAAAGATAGAAACGGAGCGCTCCAGTTGAGCCGCCTCCCCCAGCGGCCGCATGCCGATGTAATGGTTCAAGCCGTCGATTTCGGCTACATCCCCCTCCAAATGGTTGACGTAAGCGTGAACGACCAGCCCGCCCGGATATTGGGGGGCGTGCAGGACCAGGCTCCAGTAGGGCAGAAAGATGGAGATGATGAGCATAATCGCAGCCCCGGCCAGACACAGGGTCGGCCATAGATAGCGCATGCGGTGGGTTTTTAGCTCCGCTTCCGGGACACGCGGTCCAACGATTTGTTGAATTTTTTCTGTCGCCATCTTATTGTTACCTTCGATTTACGATTTACGATTTACGATTTACGATTTTGGATTGTTGTAGGATGTGATAACTCAAGCTCTAGCCAAGTCCGTGACTTGGCGGGCTATCAAGCCAACGACGCAAGTCACGGACTTGCTGTGAGCGACTTAACGATTCAGGTCTCTACGTCCTGATGTTCTACGCATCACGTTTTACGTTTTACTCTTCCAGCATCGCGCTTGAGTCGGCGCTGGGTTCGACCAACAGATAGCCGGTCATCTCCAGGTGCAGGGCCGAGCAGAATTCGGTGCAGTAGTAGCTAAAGACGCCGGCCTGGTCGGCGTCGAACTCGAAAGTGATGTGTTCCCCCGGCTCGATGCTGAGGTTGATGTTGTAGCCGGGGATGGAGAAGCCGTGGGTGGCGTCGTAGGCCCGCTCGATGTTGGTCAGATGCCAGATGACGTGGTCGCCTTGCTTGATCTCGACATGTTCCGGAGTAAAGTGGGAGCGCACGGCGGTCATAAAGACTTCCACCTCGTCGCCGTTGCGGACGATTTTCTCCTCACCCGGCTGGACGGCGTTGGGTGAAATCTCCTGCTCGTGGGGGTCCCAACCGATTTCGGGGTAGACTTCCCACGGTTCCAGCTTGTCGGCTTTAATCATCTGGGCGTAGTGCGGCTCGCCGAGGCCGATGGGCATATCGTAGAGCAACTGCATATTGTCGCCGGTGTTGTCGATGTCGAGCAGTTGGAAGTTCTGGGGCAGCAGCGGCCCAACGTTTTGGAAACGGTCGATGGCCCATTTGTTCATGGCCACCAGATAGCGCCCGTCGGGGCTGACGGTGTCCCCCTCGGCGGTCAGCAGGTGGCCGACGTTGTAATGGACGGGGGTTTTGCTGACCAACTGCCACGGTTCTTCGGGGTGCAGCTCGGCAAAGTCGCCACCCAGCGTCCAGCGGGCCACGGCGCTATCGAGGAAGAGGCTAGTGTAGGCGTAGCCTTGATTATCGAACTGGGTATGGAGCGGTCCCAGGCCAACCTCGACCTGGGCTTCTTTGACGTCATCCAGGCCCAGTACCGGCACGCCGTACTCATCGGTGTCCCACTGCTCCGCCTCGATGGTAGACATTATTTTGTCAAAACTGTAGACGGTCACGTGGGGGTCGAGCTTACCGGAGATGACCAAAAATTGGCCATCGGGGGAGACATCCACGCCGTGGGGGCTTTTCGGTTCGGGCGTCATATAAAGCAGCCCCTCGTCGATGGCCGTTTGCAAGCTGATGACCGGAAAACCATTCACCTCCATCGTATTGCCGGCGTTGGCCACTTCTTCGGCCTTGACCAGGTTGATGATGTGCATATAGTCGGTATCGCCCTGCGACGCCCCGGCTTCAAAGGGTGGCTCCCCTTTTTCGACGCCGCCGGTGGCCCGTTCGGCGTTGAAGGAGTTGCAGAAGATCCAGCCATCGCTGACCAGCTTACCGGCGTCACACAGGTCTTGCCAATACGGTGGCAGTTCCATAGCAAACGATTGATCCGGATCAATGCGCCCGGCCTCCCGGTCAAACTTCCAGAACGTGACCATCCCCCGGTACGTTTCGTTGTACTCATCCAGAACTGCATATTCCCAACCGAGCGGCGCAGCATACTGACCGCCTTCGATGACGTATTCGGTGTTGGGCGTGACAAACGTGCCGCCGTGATCGTTGAGCGCCACCGGGTTTTTGACAATCTGCTTGGTCTCGAAGTCACGCAGATCGATCAGAGCCACACGAGCGTTGGCTTTGTCATTGATGAAAACGAATTGACCGTCGTAATCCCCCTCGGTTTCGCTGAGGGCGGGGTGGTGGGTGTCGGCCCACAGAATTTCTCTGTCGTTGACGTTGCCCGCCGCCAAAACGTCGTTGCCCGCGCCATAGCCCCAGCCTTGCCACGGTTCCGGGGTAAAAACGCCGATGACTTTCAGCAAGCGCATACTGGGCACGCCGATGACCAACATCTGCCCGGCGTGGCCGCCGGAGGCAAAGATGACATACTCATCGTGAACCCCCGTGGGTTGGTAGGTTTTGAGGGCGGCGGTAATATCATCCGGGCTAAGATTCCGGGCCTGGGCAATGGCCGCCGCATCCCCGCTGAGGCTGCCGCCCCCCGGCGCTGCGGCTTCGCCTTCGGCCCCACTCGGCGCATCGGTAGTCGGGGCTTGGGTTGATTGCGGCACGAGCGTACAACTGGCGGCGATTACGAGGGTTAAAACGATTAAAATAAGGATGTTACGATTGAGATTTTTCATCACTTCCATCTCCTTTGATTGAGGAATGAACTTCACTGTCTGACGCACTCTCTGCGCTACTTCCCTAAAATTAGTCTCAGTAGATTCAATTTTAGGTAGCAGCGGCATCCCTATGCCGTTGCGGGCGGGCATAGGGATGCCCTTCCTACGGCAAATTTGGATGTACTGAGTCTGTCGATTATCCTTCTCCTTTCATTTCATTGATACTTCGTCGATACCTCGTCTCCCGCCTGAAAAAGGATTTCGTAAACCAGGTGAACGGCCTCCGTCGGGCAATGCTCCTGACAGAGGCCCGAATAGGTGCAAGCCTCCGGCTGAGTGACGGCGGCGACCTCATCAATCAGTTCCAAAACATCGTTCGGGCATAAGATGATGCAGATTTCACAGCCGGTACATTTGCTGCTGTCTATGGTCGGTACAAACTCCACAATCCCCTGCCTCCGCCCGGCTGTCATCGCTTTACGATTAACTTTAGCAACATTGTTCACGAATGTCTGCGACTTTTGTCTCATAAGCGTGGTGGCTCAACAGGATGTCAACCCCCTGAGTTCCAAAAGAGCCAGCGTGGTTGGCAATCGTCAAAATTTGACAGGGGTGTGAGGTGAGGGTGATAATAGACTACTTTATTTACAACGAGGTGTAGCTATGTCAACAGCCGTTTTTTTCGATGACCGGACGAAAGCCTTACTCCGCAGCGTTCCCTATTTCCAAATCCTGGATGATGAGGTGCTAGAGGCCGTCGCCGTAGAGATTATCGAAAGGCATTATCCGGCAGAAGGATTGATTTTCTTGGAAGGGGAGCCGGATGCGGGGCTGCATCTGGTTGTTGAGGGGCGGTGCAAGGTGTACCGCCTTTCTGAGGGGGGCCGGGAGCAAATTTTGGCCACGCTGGGGCCCGGCGACTCCTGCAATGAAGTGCCGGTGGTGGATGGCGGGCCAAATCCGGCCAACTTCGCCGCGCTGGAGGATTCGACGGTGTGGGTCATTGTGGCCGACTCGCTGCACCGGTTACGCCATACCTACCCGGTCTTGAACGACATCATCATCAGAAATTTGGCGATGCGCTGCCGCCAGTTGGTGCAGCGGGTCTACAACCTCTCTTTTTTGTCGGTCACGGGGCGGCTGGCGGCGTTTCTATTGAAGCAGAGCCAGGAAAGCGAGGCTATCCAGCGGCAATGGACTCAGGATGAGATCGCCGCCCATCTGGGCACGGTCCGGGAAATGGTGGGCCGGGCCTTCAAGGAGCTGCACGAAGCCAAGCTGATCCGCATGGATCGCCACCGCATCGAGATTTTGGATCGGGCGGGGCTGGAAGCGTTGACGTAAGGAGGGTCTCAGGAGTAGAACTTACGCAGTTGGCTCATAGGCGGTTTGCAACCGCCATATTCGAGGGTTACAAACCCGCTTCGAGCGTCAACTGTGTAACTCATAAGTACATCCAAATTTTATGCTCGGAGGAGGTTTGTCCCAATATTATTATCTGGCCCACCGAGCAAAGATGAGAGGTTGAAATATATTCCGGCACAAGCTGTAATTTTTGTCCATATCACCTACACTCGTTCTATCAACCGTCCATTGACATATTTATGCAAAACGCTGGCGATCAATGTTTGATACGGTAACCCTTCTTCCAATGCCCGCTTTTGCAATGCCTCTAAATCTTTGCTTGAAATTCTGATATTGACTCGTCGATCTTTCTTGAACGTTGCCGTGGCGTATTCTTTATAACTTTCAATCTCGTGTTCAACGTTATCTACTGATTGCCACTCATCCGCATCATAAGAAGCCAATAAATCTTTTTCTTCCGTGTTTAACTTGAGGTCACTCATTTTTTGTCTGTCCTCGCAGGTACTTTTTCGTCGCCTTTCGGCTGGGAAGAATGGTCTTTAAGAATATTTGCCGCTCGTTCTCTACGAAAGGAACAAGATAGGCGTAATCATTGATGTTGACAATAAAAATTCTCTGTCCTTGATATTTTTCCTGGTTCGGATGTTCGACAATGTCTAAAACATCGCCTCTTTCAATGTAAAAGACAACCTCTTCAAAAGAAACATTGCGTTCTGATTTTAACAACCGGTTTTTGTCTACGTTCCAGGAGAAATATTTCATACTGAGAATATATCACATCGTGTGCCTTGTGGCAACGAACGTGTACAAACAGGGCCGGGATGCCCTATGCCGCCAGGGCCGGTTCATAGTGCAGGCGCAACAGTTAGTCAGTTTTTGAAGCGAGTAAGGCGTAGGTCTGGCCCTGATTGTTAATAAATTCCACTTCAAAGGCATCCGGGGCCAATATTTCTACCACTATACCCACTTGGCCTCGATAAAGATTTTCAGCAGGCAGGTCTTCTATTAAAGCCACCACATCCAGCAGTTGAATTGTATCAGGCATAACATACACCTCCATTTTTATGCTTCTAGCACATAACAGGTGACAAAACGAGGGTAATCTTCACTCTGGCGCACAATCCAGCCGGAGCGAATGAGTGCTT
>CAZWZZ010000137.1:8919-10708 GCA_964638395.1 uncultured Caldilineaceae bacterium | reverse complement strand
ACGTGATAGGCTGCCTCAAGTGCTGGCTCGGCCACATGGGCTGGCACCACCTCCAAATCCTCGGCATGCTTGATGAAGTAGACCCACTTTTCCAGCAGACTCTCTACCTCATCCGCCCCCTTGTTGAATTTGGGTAGCTCGATGAAGGTTAATTCAATATCTTTGAACTCTTGCCGTTGGGTCTTCCTGTCCAAGATTTGATGGCGGGAGAGATAGTCATCATTCTGTTCAAACAAAATAAAATCCAAAATACCGATGAAAATGACCTGATTGAGTTTAGGGTACTCCTCTCCCCGTTCGATCTGCGAGGCATAGGCTTTAGCCGTGTAGTAGGTGAACCGTTTCTTGATACCGATCACGTGAGCAATCTGCATCTCGATGATGTAGGTGATCTCCCGTTTATCGGTGGCTTTGATGTCAAGGATGGTACTCTTAAGGGAGGCCAGTTTAGGCGTCTGATAGGGGTTCAGCAACTCAACCGTTTGGATTTCCTTGTCGCCGGACAGTCCCAAGACGGCATTAAGGAAACTGATGAGAATATTCGTTTTGTCCTGACTACCAAAGATTTTCTTGAAGGCTACATCATTTTTGGGATTGACAAATTTCATCAGACACCTCTTCTCCAAAATTATGAATAATGAATTATGAGGGATGAGGAGATTATAATGTCAAGTCCAGGATTTGGCTACTGCTGTCCATTGGAAGATTGCGATGCGGCGCAAGGCTAAGGTATACTTGGCGATCATTTAGTCTGCACGATGAAAAGGTGAGGTCATATGATGGCTTATACGAAAAACCTACAGGACAAATTTTCTACCAACTGTTGCCTCTGGTTCCTGAGCGGGCTATTATCGCTGTCGTTGATAACCGGCTGTCGCTCGGAAGCCACCCCACCGCCGGAGGTTGCCGTCGAAGAGAAGACCGCCACCCCGGATCGCCCGACGCCTACCGTCACGCCCCGCCCCACCTCGACGCCCCGGCCGGCCACGCCGACCCCGGTTCCCACTCCCACCGTCACCCCGACGCCCATCATCTACCGGGTCCAGTCCGGCGACACGCTGCTCAGTATCGCCATCCAGTTCGACCGCTCCACCGAACGCATCCAAGAGGCCAACGGCATCGTCGATCCCCGCGTGCTGCAAATCGGCCAGGAACTCATCATCCCGGCCCCTGTCGAGGAGGAGGAAGAGCCGCCGACTCCCACCCCGACGCCGCTGCCGCTGACGGTGGAGCGGCTCAATTTTCAGGAAACGGGCCAGGGCCGCCTGTGGTGTCTGGGGCAGGTGACCAACCCCGGTCAGGAGCCGGTCTCGGAGGTGGTCATCGAAGCGACGCTGTTCGATGGCCAGGGGCGGCTGCTGGCCCGAGAGGCCACCTTTGCCCAGCTCGATGTAGTCCGGCCCGACCAGGCCGTGCCTTTTGCCATTCTGTTCGAGACACCGCCGGATAGTTTCGCCCAATATCAGGTCATCGCTGTCTCTGCCGTGCCTGTCTCTACGGAAGCTCGCTACTATTTTGATCTGGAAACATCAGAGGTGGTTGGGGAGCCGGTGGGCGTCTCCCGCTACCGGCTGGCGGGGCAGTTACACAATGTGGGCCAGGCCGATGTGGAGACGGTACGCCTGGTGGCGGTCGCTTACGATGACCAGGCGCGGGTTCTAGCCCAGCGGCAGGCCGAGTTAGACGTGACTTTGTTCAAAGCCGGGGCAACGACCCCCTTCGAGATCGATTTGACGATCACTCAGGGGGTCGTTGAAGAGTATCGGGTTTTCGCTCAAGCGTTGAGGGT
>CAZWZZ010000137.1:3229-8819 GCA_964638395.1 uncultured Caldilineaceae bacterium | reverse complement strand
TTGACGCAATCAATCGATTTATCTTCGGAGATCAAATCGTGGAGGTTGCGGGTGGCCGGGGTGGGGCTTTCGCCGAAAAGCTCCTCGAACAGCTTCAGGCAGTCGCGGTAAACCTTGAGCGCCCGCCCTTTTTCGCCGTTGCAGTAATGGAAGCGCATCAAGCGGCGGTAGACACTCTCCAGCAGCGGGTCTTTGTGGAGCGCCGTCTCGCAGGCTTGGATGGCCTCACTGTACTGCCCCAACTTGGCGTAGGCATCGGCCAGCGTGGTCAGCAGATCCCGATAATCACCGCTAATTTCGCGCCGAATGTCCGCCGCCCAATCGGCGTATCGATCCTCGGCCAGAAAATCCCCTTTGTAGAGAGTATGCCCTTTTTCTAATTCTTTAATGGCTTCCAATGATTTCTCGGCCCGGATGAGCCGCTGGCCGTGGTACAGATATTCCCGAAATTCCATCAAATCCCAGGTGACACGGCCACTAACGTCGAAAAAGTAGCCGTTGCCGCTGCGGATGATAAAGTTGGAGTCGCGGGGTTCGATATCCGGCTCCAGGGTGTGCCGCGCCACGCTGATGAGGGGCAGCAACTTTTTACGTCCCCCTTCTTCATCGGAGTCGGGCCATAGGCGGGTAATCAGCTCATCGGCCGAGACGGCCCGGCCGCCGCGCACCCGGCGCACCAGCAGCAGCTTAACGATGGTTTCGGCCTGGGGCCGATCCCAGACCTCGATGGCCTCGCCGTCGCGCCAGAGGCGGAAATGACCGAACGTTTGAATACGCAACTCCGGGGCCTGGGTGGCCCGGGTCACGGCATCGATGATGATCTGGGGCCGGTAATTTTGCTTTTCGATGAAGCCGATAATCGGATATTGGGTCAACAGATCGGCCACATCGCTGGGGCTGGCCTTGCCGCTGAGGATAATCACTTTGGTTTTGTACCGCTCCTGCACCAGATAATCAAGCAACAGCCAGCCCTCGTTGGAGCGCAGGGGAAGATCATTCTGTTGCAGCTTCAAATCGAGGATGACCAGGTGAAAATTCTCTCGCTCCAATTCTTGCAGCGCTTCCTCGGCGCTCTTGGCCACTCGCCAAAAATAGCCCGCTTCATTCAGGGTGCTGACTACAATATTTTGCCAATCCTCTCGATTTTCAACCAGCAGCACCCGAGGCCGGCCAATCATAGCCTGGGCTTCGGGCAGGGAGGGTAACACCGCCGTTTTCTTTTTCGTTCGATCATTGGCACCTTTCTGCACTTTCTCGTTGCGCCACTGCTGCCCGATCAATTTACGGGTCAAATCCCGAAACTCGCCGGGGCTCCAGCTTTCCTTGAACAAAATCGGCATATCGGGACAGAGGCGCTCCAGGCTGGCGGCCAAATCGTGGGTCAGGGAGCCGGTCAAGATGATGATCGGCATGTTGGGTTGGTGGTCAATAATTTGTTGGATCACGCTGAGGCCGTCACGATTGAAGCGATTGTCTCGATCCAGAACCGGATCAACCACAGCCAACTCAAACGTGTGGCCATCGAGAGCGGCCACCGCGCCATCATACGAGTTGACCGGATGGGGCACGCGCCCCTCGTTCTCGATGGCACTGCACACGATGCTCCGCCAATCCTCGCGGTCTTCTACGACAAGAATATTAGATTGATAACTCATTGTTCCTCCCAATCATTGGGCCGGACGGCCACTGCCATGTCATTCGTGTCATCCGCCGTCCAGACCGGCTGTAGAATAACGGTAAATGTCGTGCCGCTCTCTGAACTGGTAAATCGAATCTGTCCCTTAAACTGCTCGATAAACGTTTCCACCAGCCACAAGCCAATGCCCAGGCCCTCCATTTTGCCCGAAACCCCCGGATTGAAAATACTTTCCTGAAGATCGTCGGGGACGCCCGGCCCATTGTCTGTGATTTTTATCTCAGCCCGACCGTCGGGAGTCCGGCGCGTGGCCACCTCGATGTGGCCCCCCATTTCGGTCAGGGCCTGAATAGCGTTTGAGAGCAAATTGTGGAACGCAGCTTCTAACCGTTTGGGATTGGCTTTGACCAGGGGCACGTCATCGCCATATGCCTTTCTCAAGGTCACGGTATCCGGCCACCAACAGCTTTTGATCGCATCGGCCAGACAATGGTGAATATTGGTCGGTTCAATCGTCGCCTGTTTCAGGGGATCGGTCATATTGCTGATGAGGTGGATCGCTTCTTCGGCATTTTGCCGGATTTGGGTCATCTCCCGTTGGTAGGTCCCCAGCGGTATATCGGGTTTATCTTGGGCGATATCTTCCAGCGTAGAGGCCCAGACCCGGATGGCCCCAACGACATTGTTCATTGTGTGGGCCATATCCAGAATAACCGAGGCCATCGCCCCCCGCGTTTCGGCGGCGATACGGCGCTGTTGCTCGCTGGCCAGCCGTTGGTACGCCTGAATCCGCTCATCGAACAGCCGGGCGTTGCGGATGGCAATGGCGGCCCAGCGGGTCAATTCGGTCAGCAAAATTTGGTGATAATGGTTGAACTGTTGTTTGCTGGTTTGGTTCAACACCTCAACCACCCCAATCACCTCGTTGTCCACTTTGAGCGGCACACACAAAATAGAGCGGGCCTGGTAGCCCGTCTCTTTAGCAATTTGGTGCAGGTGTCGAGTATCGCGCTGAGTGTCGTTGACCAGGGCCGGTTTATCGTGGCTGGCCACCCACCCGGCGATACCCTGCCAGGGGGCCGGTAGCCGTATCTCGGCGTCCCCTTCATTGCTATAATGCAGCACCAACTCATTCGTCTCCGCGTCGATCAGAAAGACAGAGGTTCGCTCCGTTTCCAAAATAGCATTAACGGCCTCGATGATGATTTTCAGGACATCTTGAAGATCAAGACTGCCGGTTAAGGCGCTGCCAATTTCGCTGAGATAGGTCAAATGGAGGGTTTGATTATGGGCCTGGTTGTAATGAATCGCGTTCTGGGCGGCCAGGCCGATAATGCGAGAGATGCTAATCAACAGGCCAATATCATCACCATTGTAGATGTAGGGGGCTCGGTTCATCACCATCAAGGCCCCGCTACGCTTATTGCCGACTTTGATGGGGGCCAGGGCCAACGATCTAATACCGGCCATCAACAAATTATCAACCTCTAAATCTGTCTGTTCGCTAAGATCATCAACGACGAAGGCTTCCTTGACACCGCCCCCATTCCGCAGCAATAACGCGGCAATTTGATCTATTTCCTGAATTTGATGCTCGGCCAGGTTCGGGTCTTCCGCAAGCAGCCCCCGGCTGACCTGCACCGGTGGTAAATCCATCTGGCCGTCGATAAGGCTGATGGCGCTGGCGTGGGAGTTCAAGATTTTCAGAGATTGCTCCAGGCCCATATTCAAAATGGTTTCCAGTTCGAGCGAACTGCTCAGAGCCAGGGCCACTTCGTTCAACGTCCGCAGTTGGCGGGCCTGGCGAGCTTCTTGAAAGAGGCGGGCATTCTCGATGGCAATGGTGGCCGAGGCCGCGAACGCCGACAGGCGGGTTACATCCCGCTCCCCGAAACCGGGCGGCTCCTGCTTGTTAGAGACTTGGAGCGCCCCCACCACGTGACCATTGACCTGAAGGGGGACACACAGCAACGAGCGGGTGACAAAATTTTCGGCCACCTCGCCAAACCAGCGCGGGTCCTGGCTGACATCCCTGACATAGGCCGGTTCGCCGTGGGTCACCACCCACCCGGCAATCCCTTGATTCTTTTTTAGTCGGGTGGGGATGTTGATCGGCTCCCCTTTGGCGATAGAGGTCGCAAAATAAAGCTCCGTCTCTGCTTTGTTCAGGAGGATGACGGAGCCGGTCTCGACATCCAACATCCGGTTGGCCTCCTGGACAATCCGGGTCAAGACCTTATCCAGATCAAGCACCTGCACCACGCTGCGGCTGAGGGTATTCAGCAGGGTTAGCTCGTCGATCTGGCGCTGATGCTCCCTGGCCCGGTTGATGGCAAAAGCGGCCTGGTTGCCGAAGGCTTTGAGGAAGTCCAGATCAGCCTGCCCGAACACAGCCCGTTTCGGATGGTCGATGTAGATCAGGCCCACCAGTTGCGAGTCGATTTTTAGGGGGACGGCCAACACTGAGCGGACTTTCTTGACCTGATGCGTGGTGCGGCTGGTCAAGCCGGTGTACCGCTCATCGACACGCAGATCGACGACCAGCCGAGGCTCGCCTTTTTCCAGGGTGTCTTTGATAACGGTGGTGCTGGCTAATTGGAGCGGCCGCTCCAACTGTTGGTCGTTCAACCCCTCACCCCGGACGACGGCCACTTTTTGCAGCTCTTTTTTGTGACCATCACTCAACAATAACAAACCCTGACGCCCCCCGGTTAAATCAAGGGCGCGATCAACTAAAAATTCGAGGAGTTCTTGGAGATTGTGAACCGAGTTGATGCGTTCAATCAGCTCGTATAGGCTTTGCAGACGTTTGGTCGTCATATTTTGTTCGGGGTTGTCAACCGTTTCAATTTTCATCAGGCTTTCCGATAGGGGTTCAGGTAGATACTGATCGTTAATCTTAGAGATCCAAACTCAACCCATCACGGGCCACAAACACGTCGCGGGTGCAGTGGCCGGGGTGATGGTGCATCAGGTAGGCTTCCGCCTGCTCCTTGGCCGACCAAATCTTCTCGTCGGTGCTGGTGGGGTCGTGATGGAAAAGGGCTAACCGTTTAGCTCTGGCCCGATAGGCAAACTCCGCGCCCATCATCGCCGTGCCGTGCCCCCAGTCCGGTTTATCCAAAACCTCGGTAAAACTATACTGAGCATCGAAAATGAGCAAATCTGTGTCTTTGAAGAACTGGATAAAGCGTCTGGTACTCTCCGGATCGACCCGTTTGTATTCGGAGTCGGTAGCATACACCATCGAGGTATTTCTATCTTCAATGCGATAGATATAAGTTTCACCGGGATGAGAGGTCCGCATCGGATAAACCTTGAAGTTGCCGATTTGATGCCACATGTCAGGCACAATCTTTCTAAATTCAAGGGTGGCGTTCATATACTCAAGCGGTACCGGAAAAAACCGATCTCCCATTTGCTGCTCCAGTCGGTCCCGGAGATCATCAAAAGGTGAATAGAAGATAAAATGATTATTGGGGATAAAGGCCGGCTGAAAGAATGGAAATCCCTGGATGTGGTCCCAATGGGTGTGGGTAATCAAGATATCGGCCCGGTGGTTTCCCTTGAAAAACTCTCTATTCTTCATCATGTCGATGCCTAATAATCTCAACCCGGAGCCGGCATCCAAAATTAAAGTTTGGTCGCCCGCCTGGACCTCTAAACAGAGGGTGTTCCCGCCGATAGTGCCTTGAACCGTGAGCGGTAGCCGGTTCAGGTATCGTTCCCGAACCGCTCGATTCGACAAATCTAAACCGGCGGCCCCTTCTAGGGCCTGGCGAATCTTATCCTTGATCGCTTCGGAGGAGAGGGGAGTTGGGATGGAACCGCGAGTTCCCCAAAATTTTATATACATACTTTTAAGTTCCGTTTTCAAAATATACTATTATTATAACCGATTTTAATTGCAAAAACCTTGCAATTTCGCTTTATATCTTGATACTTTTATCCTAT
>CAZWZZ010000137.1:0-3129 GCA_964638395.1 uncultured Caldilineaceae bacterium | reverse complement strand
AGATGAAATTGGCTGCCCGGATACCGCTCCTCGTCATACCCCTTACTCTCGGCCCACAGTTTTCCTTTGTGGGCTTCGGCGATGCCCCGAGCGATGGCCAGCCCCAACCCCGGCCCAGCCCCCTTGAAATTAGTCTTGCTGGAGGAGTGCAGGGCCAATTCACCCGTCTGGTAAAATTTTTTAAAGATCAATTCGTGAAAATCGGGGTTGATGCCGATGCCGGTATCGGCGATGATGATTTCGACCCCCGGTCTCCCCGTTTCGGTTTCGGTCACCGCCTGGCCTGAAATGGTGATTCGTCCCCGATCAGGCGTATATTTTATAGCGTTGGAGATAAGGTGATAAAACACCTTGTGCAGGGCCTCCGGGTCGGCCTCAATTGTCGGTAAATCTTGCAGACGCTCTATTCGTAACGTTTGCTCTCTGGCCCGCAGCGGCTCCTGAAATTCCTGGCAGACAACCTCGATGAGGGGCTGGATCGACAGAGGCTCCGGGTAGAGAGTCAGGGCACGCCCGTCGATTTTAGTCATATCCAACATACTATTGACCACCTCATGGAGCCGGACCGAGCCGGAATGGATCGAGCCAATCATCTCCTGGTGCCGTTCGTTGGCCTGAATAGCTTTATCACCCAACAGAATTTGGGCATACCCCCGCAGGACGGTTAAGGGCGTCCGTAGCTCGTGGGCGGCAATGTTGATAAAATCGGATTTGGTCTGGTCAAGATGCTCCAGTTGTATGTAGGCTTCTCGAAGCGCGTCGGTTCGTTCCCGGACCATATCCTCGAGCTGTTGGGTAAAGCGGGTGATTTTATCGTAGAGCCGGGCATTTTCCAGGGCGATGGCCGCCTGTCCGGCGAAGGTGGTGGCCAAGCGCCCCTGATCTTCGCTGTAAGCCTGGGCTTCAGCCCGCGTCAACGACAGCATACCGATAACACTGTCAAAGCGAATGAGCGGGATGCTCAACCAGGAGCGGACCCGGCTCAGGCCCGGAATATGTTGCCAGTTCTTTACCCGGCTGACATCTGATACAATCAGCGGTTGCTCCGTCTGGTAGATTTGGCGGAAGACATCCTCATCATTGTCACCAATAAACACCCGCAGTTTCAAAACATCCTCTGGAAAACCCCGGACCGCCACAAATTCTAATTCATCGTGATCTTTGAGCAGCACTGCGGCCTGGTCATAGGGAACAATGGTGGCTAGATGCTCCAAAATGAGATCCAACACTTCCGGCAGATCGAGCGTCCGCGACAACGCTCGCCCGACGTGATACAACGTTTCCGCGAGTTGGCGGCGGTTCTTTTCGCTCTGGTAGAGCGTGGCATTGTGGATGGCAATCGCCACCTGATCGGCCAGCGATTGCAAAACCGGCATATCCTCCATACGGAAGGCCCGCCGGTGACGGCTGTGAATGTCGAGGACGCCTATCACCCGGTGGCCCATCGCCAGCGGCAAGGCACATTCGGATTGGCTATCGGGAATCTCCTCGATCCGGATATATCGTTTTTCCTCTAACACATCGTCGATTCGCAACGCCCGCCGGTGCTGGGCCACCCAGCCCACGACTCCCTCCTGTCCCACTTTTAAGCGGAAGCCTCGTTGGCACAATCGCTGCCCCGCCTGACCGGTTCCGGCTCTGGCGATGACATAGTCATCCTCATCATCTTTATCTTCATCAACTTCATCATCTTTATCTAACAAAAAGACGCCGACATAATAGTAGCCAAAACGCTCCCGAATCAATTCGACCACCTCATTCAGCAAGATATTTATATCCAGAATAGAGGTCGCTCGTTGCCCAACCGCGATACAGGTCTCTAGTTGTAAGTAGCGATGGTGCAATTCTTCCGTATTTGCTTGGAGGGCTTGGGTTCGTTGCCCGACTAACGCTTCCAGGTCGGTGTACAGTTTAGCCAATTGTTGCGCCGTGTCATTGAAGAGATGGCTGACCTGGGTTAACTCGTCCCGGCCATTGATCGGTACGCGATGGTCGAACTGTCGCCGGGCCAGGGCTTTGGCCCCCATATCAAGATGATGGAGAGGGAAGGTAATACTCCGGGTCACGGCAAAGCCGAGCAGCCCGGCCAGGAGGAGAATCAACGTGCCGGTCACGGCGGTGGCCGTCAAGGTTTGACGCTGCGCTTGCACCATCCTATCCAGGGCTTGGGCCTGCTCGGCGGCGATAGTCTCGCTGATTTCATCGGCCAAAGCCTGCATCCGCCGGTTTTCCCGGTCTATCAGGTTTTCCAGACGCAGCGTGGCTGCCGGCCACTCATTCTCCTGGGTCAGCCGTCTGATTGAGTCAATGTTACGGGTCAGGGCCGTTTGCGTGGCCTCAAGCTGGGCAATATAATCCGTATAGTCGGGATGATTTGCCTGAACTGGGGACGTGCGGAGGGTATGTATCGCCTCATCTAAGTCGGACATCAACTCAGTTTCAAGCGGGCCTATCTCCCTGTCTAACGTGTCCCGCTCTCCGGCAGCGATGACATGGTGGAGACGGTCTTGTAGAATGAGGAGGCTGTTGTGTACCCGCAGAATTGTCTCGATTTCCGTATCAATATGGTGTAAATACCGGGCCTGCTCTTGCATCACGTTCAATTGCCAGACACTCACTGCACTACCAACAAATACTAACACAACAATGGCTGCAAATGATAACGTTAGACGCGGCCCAATCCTTAGCCGTCTCATGGATACAACCTTGGTTGTAAAAAAAATTGGGATTAGATCGGTGATGATCTGTGTTGTACTGTTTTAGGCGACATTTAGGTTGCCGGCTGGTGGCTACCAAAAGGGTTTTTTAAAGAGTTAAAGCATAGGCCCAGTATACCACGCTTTAAAGGGGCTTACCAGGATATTTTGGTACTACTCTGCTTTATGTAGAGTTGGGGGGATAAATCGAAACTTTAAAAAAGAGCAGGCTACTGCTATTGTAGCCCAGACGCTTGGCATGGCCTATCTCGTGGAGTATAATTTTAATATTGATGCCTTAGAATAGAAATGAGACTTAAATAGCTTACCCGTTTTCCTTGCCCCCTACAACGTGAAACGTAAAACGTGATGACTTACTTAGAAAACCCTTACGTTTTACGCATTACGTTTTATCACGAACATCGAACTGGGT
>CAZWZZ010000136.1:0-10750 GCA_964638395.1 uncultured Caldilineaceae bacterium | reverse complement strand
ACGGTACGCGGCGATGTTGCCCAAGGGCGTGCAATGTTACGAGACCAGGCGACAAACCGGCCTGGAGTATAAGGTGGTCTTTGTCCCGGAAATCCAAAATATGCTGAAACGAACGGTTGGCGTAGAATGGGGCGAGGATCAAAGTAAACAGCGTCTCAAATTTTATATGACTCTGACGCGGGCCAGAGAGCAAGTCTATCTCTCCTACCGCCAACAGTGGCCGAAAATTCTTGATCCCCTGCGGCCCCACGTGGAGTGGGTGCAGCATTGATCTCTGCCTTAAGTCGGAATAATAGCCTATGCCCCGAATCTTCGATAACATCAATGAAAAACTGCTCCCGGCGCTTAAAGAGACGCTCGATGTGGCGTACCGGGCTGACTTTTGCGTGGGCTACTTCAACCTGCGCGGCTGGCGGCAACTGGATGAGCGGATTCAAGCCTGGACGGGTGGCGAGAATTACCAATGCCGCCTGCTGGTGGGGATGCAGCGGCGGCCCCAGGAAGAACTGGAGGCGGCCTTTAGCTTCCGCGAGGATGGCCAGCGTATGGACAACGCCAGGGCTATCCGTCTCAAGAAGGCGTTAGCCGAGGAGTTTCGCCGCCAGTTGACGCTGGGCGCGCCGACCAATGCGGATGAGGCCGGGCTGCGCCGGCTGGCCCGGCAGATCAAGGCAGGCCAGTTGGCGGTCAAGCTCTTCCTGCGCCACACCCTCCACGCCAAGCTGTATCTGCTCTTCCGGCAAGATCGCATCACGCCCATCATCGGCTATATGGGCAGCAGCAACCTGACCTTCTCCGGCCTGTCCGGGCAGGGGGAGCTAAACATCGACGTGGTCGAGCAGGACGCGGCCAACAAGCTGGCCGGCTGGTTCGAGGATCGCTGGGAGGATCGCTGGTGTCTCGATATTTCGGCGGAGTTGGTGGAGATCATCGAGGAGAGTTGGGCCGGGGAGACATTGACGCCGCCCTACCACATCTACCTCAAGATGGCCTATCACCTCTCCCGCGAGGCCCGCGCCGGACTGACCGAGTTCACCATTCCCCCCCAATTTCGGGATAAGCTGTTCGATTTCCAGACCGCCGCCGTCAAGATTGCCGCCCGCCATCTGAACCGGCGGGGCGGCGTTCTCATCGGCGATGTGGTCGGTCTGGGCAAGACGATGATGGCCACCGCCCTGGCCAAGATTTTCGAGGAGGATTTTGGGCTGACCACGCTCATCCTCTGCCCCAAAAACCTGGTCAAGATGTGGGAAGATTACGTGTATGAGTATGATCTGCGGGCCAAAGTGATGTCCGTCACCCGCGTCATCAACGACCTGGCCGAGTTGAAACGGTACCGGCTGGTGCTGATCGACGAGAGCCACAACCTCCGCAACCGGGAGGGCAAACGGTATCGGGCCATCCAGGAGTACATCCGGGCCAACGATAGCCGCTGCATCCTCCTCTCGGCCACGCCCTACAACAAAACCTATCTCGACCTGTCCAGCCAACTGCGCCTGTTCGTGCCCGAAGAGAGCGACCTGGGCATCCGCCCGGAGCGATTGTTGCGCGATATGGGGGAGGTGGAGTTCAGCCGCCAGCATCAGGCCCCGGTGCGCTCGCTGGCCGCCTTTGAAAAGAGTCCCTTTGCCGACGATTGGCGGGAGTTGATGAGCCTGTTTATGGTCCGTCGCACCCGCAGCTTTATCCGGGACAACTACGCCCTGCTTGATGACCAGACGGGTCGTCGCTACCTCCACTTTGCCGATGGGCGACGGGCTTACTTCCCGGTACGCCAGCCGAAGCGGGCCGATTTCGTTCTCGATCCGCAGGACCCCTACGCCCAGTTGTACAGCGAAGCAGTGGTGGAGATCATCAACGGGCTGAACCTGCCCCGCTATGGCCTGGGCAACTACGTTATCAAAAAACCGGCGATGCCCCCGACCAAACAGGAGCAGAAGATTGTGAATGATCTGTCGCGGGGGGGGCGGCGGCTGATGGGCTTTAGCCGGACCAACCTCTTCAAGCGGTTGGAGAGCAGCGGTTACGCCTTTCTGCTGTCGGTCGAGCGGCACATTTTGCGGAACTACATCTTCATCCACGCTTTGGAGAAGAATAAGCCGCTGCCCATCGGCACGCAGGGCGCGGAGATGCTCGACACCCGCTTCGAGGATGAGGATGCTGAGGCGGTCGATTACGACGCGGCCACATTGTTGGATGAAGATGACACCCCGGACAGCGATGAGCCGGACGTGACCGAGAGCCTGGATGATGAGTCCTTAAGGACCGCCGCCGATTTCGAGGCGCGAGCGGCCTCCGTCTATGGCCTGTACGCCGGGCGCTACAAACGGCGCTTCCGCTGGATTCGCTCCAACCTGTTTCAGAAGCGTCTGAGCAAGCAATTGCGGGCCGATGCCGAAGCGCTGTTGAGCATCCTCCAAAATTTTGGCAGATGGCAGCCCGACCGGGACGCCAAACTGAACAAATTACACCGTCTGTTGACCGAGACCCACGCCCAGGAGAAGGTGTTGATCTTTAGCCAGTTTGCCGACACGGTTTACTATCTGACCGAGCAACTGCAAGCCAGAGAGGTGGAGCGGCTGGCAGGCGTGACCGGCAGCGCCGCCGACCCGACTGCCCTGGCCTGGCGTTTTAGCCCGGTCAGCAATGGCCGCCGACAGCAGGTCGATTCTGCCGCTGAACTGCGGGTGTTGATTGCTACCGATGTTCTCAGTGAGGGGCAAAACCTGCAAGATGCAGCCATCGTTGTCAACTACGATCTGCCGTGGGCCATCATCCGCCTCATCCAACGGGTGGGCCGGGTGGACCGCATCGGCCAGACCGCCGCCGAGATTCTGGGCTACACCTTCTGGCCCGCCGAGGGGGTCGAGCGGATCATCCGCCTGCGGGAGCGACTCCGGGAGCGGCTGCGGGAGAATGCCGAGGTGGTCGGCACGGATGAATCCTTTTTCGAGGATGAGGCCAGCCGCCAACCGCTGGTTGATCTTTACAACGAGCGGGCCGGTATTTTGGATGATGAGCCGGATACCGAGATCGACCTGGTCTCTCACGCCTACCAGATTTGGAAGAACGCCACCGACGCCAATCCCGATTTGAAGAAGATTATCGCCAGGATGCCGACGGTGGTTTATTCGACGAAGGCGCGGGTTGGCGGCCCCGCCCCCGAAGGCAGCCCCCCCGACCCCCCAATGGGGGGAGAAGGCAGCCCCCCCGACTCCTCAGCGGGGGGAGAAAAGATGGCGGTTCCCCCCTCTGGGGGGCTAGGGGGGGCATCCGTCGAGGCCGCCGGGGATTCTACCCCCTCCCAGCCTCCCCCCTTCGACAAGCTCAGGACACAGCCTGCTAAGGGGAGGGGCGATGACGTTCCCCCCGCTGGGGGGCTAGGGGGGCCATCCGGCCCGCCCGGCGTCCTGGTCTATGTCAGCACCGCCGAGGGGAACAGCGCCCTGGCCTGGATCGACCCGGAGGGGAATAGCGTGACCGAGTCCCAATTTGCCATTTTGCGGGCGGCGCAATGTGCCCTGGATACGCCCGCGTTGGAGCGGCAGGCCCGGCATCACGAGTTGGTTGAGCGGGGGGTCGAATATATCAGAACCGAACATAAGAGCCTGGGCGGGCAGTTGGGCCGACCTTCCGGGGCGCGTTTCCGCACCTATGAGCGGCTCAAGAAATATGAGGAGCATCTTCAAACCACCCTCTTTGCTTATGAAGCCGAGCCACTTCGCAAAGCTTTGGATCAGATTTACAGCTTCCCCCTGCGGGAGGCGGCCAAAAATAGCCTGAATCGCCAACTCCGCAGCGGCGTGTCCGATGCCAGTTTAGCCGAGTTGGTGGTCAACCTGTATGAGAATGAGAGCCTCTGCCTGGTTGAGGAGGAGAAGGGCCTGGGCGAACCGCAGATTATTTGTTCATTGGGGTTGGTATAGGAGAACCAAATGGCAACCTTCAACATCACCCGCAGCCGCAAGCTGCTGCAACAATTTGACTTTCACACCCTGTTCATCGAAGAGTTGGGCTGGGAGCAGCCTGGCCAGAGCCGACCCGACCGAATCGAGGTGGAGGGCCTCGGCTATGAGCGTCGCCAGATCGCGCAACTGGCCGGGGTGGTCGTCTTTGAGCTGACCGCCGAGGCGGGGCAGATCCCGGAGGCCAAAGCCAGAGCCGCCGTGCAGAAGCAGATCACCGCACATTACTACGAAAATCTGCTCATCTTTGTCGATGCCCGGCGCAGCCAGAGCGTCTGGTATTGGGTCAAGCGGGATGGCAGCAAACGGTATCCCCGCTCCCACCACTACGTCAAGGGACAGACCGGCGACCTCTTCCTGAGCAAAATCAGCGCCATGTTCGTCGATATGAGCGAGTTGGATGAGCAGGGCAACATCCCCGTGGTCGAGGTGGCCGGACGCATGAAGGCGGCGATGGACATCGAGCGGGTCACCAAGAAATTCTTCGACGAGTTCCAACTGGCCCACACCCAATTTTTGGGCTACATCGGCGGCATCGACGATGAGCGGGAGCGGCGCTGGTACACCTCGGTCATCCTCAACCGGGTCATGTTCATCTGGTTTTTGCAGGGCAAGGGCTTTCTCAACAACCGGGATTTCAACTACCTCCGCCAGAAGCTACAGGCCAGCCAGAGCCAGGCCGCCGACCAATATTACGCCCGCTTTTTGCAGACCCTCTTTTTCGAGGGCTTTGCCAAGCCGGAGGGGGAGCGGGACCCGGCCACCCAGCAGTTGATCGGGCGCATCAAATATCTCAACGGCGGCCTCTTCTTGAAGCACCCCATCGAGGAGAAATACCCGGCCATCACCATCCCCGACGCCGCCTTCGAGGCCCTGTTCGCCCTTTTTAGCCGCTACTCCTGGAACCTGGATGACACCGTCGGTGGGCGGGATGATGAGATCAACCCCGATGTGCTGGGCTACATCTTCGAGAAATACATCAACCAGAAGGAATTTGGGGCCTACTACACCCGGCCTGAAATCACCGAATATCTGTGTGAGCAGACCATCCACAAGCTGGTGCTGGACAAATTGGCCGAGGTAACCATAGACCTGCCAGGTTTTGGAAACCTGGCAGGTCTGGCCGCCCCCAAATTCGAGAGCATCGGCGATGTCTACACCAAGCTGGACGCGCCCCGGGCCAAAGCCCTCCTCTTCGACATCCTGCCCAAGCTGAGTCTGCTCGATCCCGCCTGCGGCTCCGGCGCGTTTCTGGTGGCGGCCATGAAGACGCTGGTCACCATCTACCAGGGGGTCATCGGGCGCATCGACTTTTTGAAAGATGGCGATTTGCAGCAGTGGCTCGACCGGCAGCGGCGGGAGCATCCCAGCCTCGATTACTTCATCAAGAAGCGGGTCATCAGCCACAACCTGTACGGGGTGGACATTATGGCCGAGGCGGTGGAGATTGCCCGGCTGCGCCTCTTTCTGGCCCTGGTCGCCTCGGCGGAGCGGGTCGAGGATTTGGAGCCGCTGCCCAACATCGACTTCAACATCCTGCCCGGCAACTCCCTGATCGGCCTGCTGCGGGTCGATGAGCAGGCATTTAGCCAACACAGCCCCGCCCCCGCCGCCCAGCCGGTAGAGGGCACCCAATTGGGGCTGCTGCCGGACCAGGCCACCCAACTGGGCCTCTTCAGCGCCGGGCGAGCGGCCACCTACCGTGAAACCGTGGCCGAAAAGAACCGGCTGGTGGCCCACTACAAAGATGCCTCCACCTACACCGACGACCTGCAAGCCTTGCGGGACAACATCCTGGCCCATCGCCGCCTGGCCAACGCCACCCTCAACCAACTCCTGCTGGATGAATTTGGCGAGCTAAAGATTATGTTTGAGCAAGCCACCTGGGACGCCACAAAGAACAAGCCGGGCCGGGCCAAAAAGCGCCCCCTGACCCTGACCGACATCGCCGACCTGCAACCGTTCCATTGGGGCTACGAGTTTGATGAGGTGATGAATGAGCGGGGCGGCTTTGATGCGATTATTACCAATCCGCCATGGGAAGTATTTCAAACAGACGAGAAAGAATTCTTTCAGCAGTATGCACCATCTATTCAAAAGAAAAAATTGCGTATCGAGAATTGGAAAAAACAGAAAAAGCAGCTATTAGCTGATCCTGAGATTAGAGAAGATTGGCTTAATTATGTCAGTCGTTTTCCTTATCAGTGGTCATACTTCAAGAATGTTAAACAATACAAGCATCAAATATCAGTTATCAATGGCAGGACTGTTGGTAACAAGTTAAATCTTTTTTGTTTATTTACTGAGCAATGCTTTAATTTACTTCGTTCAAAAGGATATTGTGGCACCGTTATTCCCAGTGGAATTTATACTGATTTGGGAACGAAACGACTGCGCGAGATGCTTCTATTTAAGACAGAGATCAAAGGCCTGTTTGGTTTTGAGAATAGAAAAGGTATTTTCGAGGGTGTTGATAGTCGTTTCAAGTTTGTTGTTTTGACATTCGAAAAAGGTGGTCAAACTTTAGAATTTCCTGCCGCGTTTATGCGGCAGGATGTAGCTGAGTTAAATGACTTTCCACAGAATGGTGCATTATCGCTTCCAACCGACATTATTCGTTTAATGAGTCCACAATCATTATCGATTAGTGAGTTGAAAACCAATACTGATGTTGGTATTGCCCGAAAAGTAACATCCTTTCCTTTGCTAAGTGATGAAAAAAATGGCTGGGGGATAGAGATTTATGGTGAAGAATTGAATATGACTCGATCATCTGAGTACTTTTATACTAGCCCTACACCAATACCACTTTATGAAGGCAAAATGATTTGGCAGTTTGACCACCAATTGGCCTCCCCAAGATATTGGGTCAAAGAAAAAGAGGTTAGACCAAAATTTTTGTCAGTTCGTCTAAAACGAGCAGAGAAGGTTATAAGAGATGCCGGACTAGATATTGAGATTGATCCAAATAAATTACATCTGGATTTTGAAAGTTATAGATTGGGATTCCGGGATGTGGCGGCGAGTACCAATGAGCGAACTATGATTGTAACGATTTTGCCCCGTAATGTCGCCTGCGGAAATACTTTGAGAATTGAACGGGTTTTTCATGACCAAGTCTCAAATGGTCAGCTTAAATTGAATATACCACAACTTGATCCTAAGTCGCGGATATTTTTAGTCGCTGTTCTAAATAGTTTTTTACTTGATTATCTTATTCGGCATAAAGTAACCAACCATTTATCTTCTTTCTATGTCTACCAACTCCCCGTCCCTCGCCTGACCGAAGCAGACCCGGCCTTCGCCCCCATTGTCGAGCGAGCGGCCAAACTGATCTGCACTACCCCCGACTTTGACGACCTGGCCGCCGAGGTCGGTCTGGGCAGCCACCACAACGGCGTCACCCATTCGGTTGAGCGCGGCCAACTCCGGGCCGAACTGGATGGCCTCATCGCCCACGTCTACGGCCTGACCGAGGCGGAGTTCACCCATATTTTGGGGACGTTTCCGCTGGTGCCGGAGCCGGTCAAAGTGGCGGCTCACAATGCTTACCGAGATGTTGAGAGAGGATTGATTAAATGAGCAAAGCAATTTTGCAAAGATTTCGCCTCCAGAATTTTAAGGCGATACGGAATAGCAAAACGGTCAAATTTGATTCATTAACGGTGTTTATTGGCTACAATGGTTCTGGAAAAAGCAGCCTGATTGAGGGTCTGGAGACGTTTCAAGCTATCGTGGAGCGGGGGCTGGATGAGGCTATGCAGCATTGGCGAGGGTTTGAACATATTTGGCACGGCGGTATAAAGTCTCATAAACCGCGTAGACCGGGCGTTGATTATTCGAATCCTATGAGCTTTGAAATAGCCTTGAAAGATGGCTCTGATAATTTTCGATTTTTAATGCAAATTACGATGCGGGATGATGAATTATTAATCCGGCGTGAAGAAGATAGGCATATTTATTATGCCAGAGGTGATGATGAAATCAGGAAAAAACGCCTGAATATAAAGACCCGGAACTCTGATGGAAAAATCAGGTACAATGAGTCTGAAGATTCAGACCGCCTTGTGTCTGATGAAAACATAAAATCTGCTGAACCAGGATACTCCATTATCCCCTCTGAAGCTGTTTCAGATTGGCAGTTTGTATCGCTCGTACCACAAACAATGGGGGTGCCCATACCTCAAAAACGAACCAGAGGACCTATTCAATTAGCCAAGGATGGGTCTAATATTGCCGAGTATCTTCTAAATATCCGAGACATCGATCAAGATGCCTTTGATGGTATTTTAGAGACGCTGCAATATGTTCTGCCGTATGCTCGTGATTTGCAACCCACTATTACTTCTGAGCTTGAACGAACTGTTTATTTGCGCTTAACCGAACAAGATTTCAAGATTCCAGGATGGTTATTCTCGACAGGAACGCTCCGTATTTTGGCGCTGTTGGCCCTACTTCGCCATCCGCATCCTCCAAAACTTATTGTCATTGAGGAGATAGAAAATGGACTTGATCCGCGTACCATCCATCTGATTGTCGATGAAATTCGCAACGCTGTCGAGATGGGACGAACTCAGGTAATTGCTACGACCCATTCCCCTTATCTGCTCGACTTATTAGACCTATCCCACATCGTTCTTGTCGAACGTATTGATGGTGAGCCTGTTTTTACTCGCCCGGCTAGTCAGAAGTCGTTACAGAACTGGGTAGATCGTTTTGGTCCTGGCAAACTTTACACAATGGGCAAGTTAAACACAGGACAAGACTCGTGAAAGTTGGTCTCATATTTGAATGTGGCCCACAGGGAGCCGATAAAGCGGTCTGTGAACATCTAGCGCGGATGCTTGAGCCAGATATTGAAATCTCAAGTGTCACTTTAGATAGCAAACCTGATTTGGTACGTGATTGTGGTGAAGCTGCTGCCGCATTGTTAGACGAAGGCTGTGAGCGAGTTGTTATTATCTGGGACCTCTATCCTCCTTGGGGTGGGAAGAAGCAAAAACCATGCCGGAGAAAAGATCGTGAAAATATATTGCAATCATTAGCCCAAGCGGGAGTTAACTCACCTCACGTATACTTGGTCTGTATCGAGAAAGAATTGGAAGCATGGTTACTCGCTGATGAAAGGGCTATTAGAGCGGTTTTATCTAGGGATACTTTTGAAGCTAAGGTTCCTCGAACAAAAAATCCAGAGCAAACTACAAACCCTAAGAAGCGATTAATTAAAATATTTAAAGAAAATGGTCGTAATTCTGGTTACACAGATTTAACAGATGCCATAAGAATTGTTAGAGAGTTAACCGATCTAAAGAAATTGAAGAAATGTGCAACTTTTGTCCGTTTTGCGGTCAAGGTTACGGGGAAAGAGAATATTTTTTGATGATGCCGAATTCCTTACCCGTCTCTTACCCCGTCGAGGGTAAGGATGTGCAGGGGGAGCGGTGGGGACGGTAGGGGATCGCTCGTGATCCGCTTCGGCGATGAAGCCCGCTCCGGCGATGAAGTCGCCGGGCTACACCTGCGGCAACACCTCATCAATGAGGTTTCTGTCAGCCGGATTTCATCCGGCGATGTTCAGTAGCTCTGCGATTTATCGCGGAGCGGGGGTGAACAACAGCCTCGGTGGATTTCTCGCCAACCGCTCAAATTGACACGAAATCTACGTAAGAATGGAGAAAGGAGAAAGTGTGAATTCGTTGAAAAATTTGTACATCCGTTTTCTGATCTGGCTAGGAGCCGAGCCACCGCCTGAGCTTCAATCGAAGCCGAAGCCTAAACCGAAGCCAGCGGCCTACCCTGCGCCACCGCCTGATGCCGCGCCCTCGGCCGCGTCGCCCCCGCCTCAGTCCCGCCGGGCGACACGCCGCTCGGCGGGACCGTTCATGGCGGCCTTGAGCAGTGCCTTTTTGTGTGTGCTGGTGTTGGTCGTTTGTCGCGGCTTTTCCTCGCTATCGGTTCCCATTCCGGGGTTGGGTGGTGGAGCGCCGCCAATGGAGCCCGTTGATGGCGAAGAAGCACCCGTTGATGGCGAAGAAGTGCCCGCTGACGGCGAAGAAGTGCCCGCTGAAGGCGAAGTGCCCGCTGACGGTGAAGAAGCGCCCGTTGATGGCGAAGAAGCGCCCGTTGTATCTGCGACGCCTATACCGTCAACACCGCCCCGTCTGGAGGGCAGCGGGGACTCTGAGGCAGAAATTACAGTCAGCCGCGATGTGGTTGGTGAGATCGAGGTTCACTATCCTTATTATATGCGGCCCAATAGCGGGGGTGTGGTTGGCATCTCCATCGAAGCAATCATGGCCGACTTTGACACCGTGAATACCGATAATTTTGAATGGGTCGAGGTTCCGCTCGATGCCGACCCGGTGGTCAATGATTATGGTCTTTACGAGACTAATATTCTCATCCGAAATTTGATGACAGTTGATTTGGACTCAACCACTGATGACTTCCGAATCCGCGAACTCCTGCCCAATACCCAGCCGGTCAATTTGGTGGCCGGTGAAACAAACTGGGCCTGGAAAGTTATCGCCCCCCCGGCCGGCGACAGCTATGAGTTGATCGCCAGCGTCTATCGAAATGGTGTCGATACGCCCTGGGTCCGTGCCTTTGAAGTCATTGTCGGTAACCCAACGCCCACCCCGACCGCTACGGCTACACCAACCGCTACGGCCACGCCGACACCGACTTCCCCCCCTTCCCCGACCGCGACCTTCTCCCCCACACCGGCTGCCACCCCCGCGGTGGGTGAGGAGGTCCAAAACCAGGTCAGGGGAAGGGTGGGAGAG
>CAZWZZ010000135.1:10594-10850 GCA_964638395.1 uncultured Caldilineaceae bacterium | reverse complement strand
ACGTGGTCAGCCTCGGCCTGTCGCAATCCGGCCAACCAATCGGGGGCGTCCGGCTCGGTCTCGACGGATTCCGGCTCGGCCTCAGCTTCGGTCTCCAGGTCACTGAGCCAATCAGGGGCCTCCGGCTCGCTCTCCTCGCCAGGTTCCGGTTCAGCCTCAGCTTCGGTATCCAGATCAGTGAGCCAATCGGGGGCGTCCGGTTCGGCCTCGGCGGGTTCCGGCTCGGCGGCAGGTTCGGTATCCAAGTCACGCAACC
>CAZWZZ010000135.1:10047-10494 GCA_964638395.1 uncultured Caldilineaceae bacterium | reverse complement strand
TCAGGGGTTTCGGCTTCATCGAGCGTTTCGGTATCGGACGTTTCAGACTCATCGGTCACGTGGTCAGCCTCGGCCTGGCGCAATCCGGCCAACCAATCGGCGGCCTCCGGTTCGGCTTCATCGGGTTCCGACTCGGTGATCGATGCGGTGGCTGGCTCGGCGTCCAGGTCACGCATCCAATCGGGCGCGTCCGGCTCGGCCTCGGCGGGTTCCGGCTCGGCGGCAGGTTCGGTATCCAAGTCACGCAACCAATCAGGGGTTTCGGCTTCATCGAGCGTTTCGGTATCGGACGTTTCAGACTCATCGGCTACGTGGTCAGCTTCGGCCTGTCGCAATCCGGCCAGCCAGTCGGGGGCGTCCGGCTCGGCCTCGGCGGATTCCGGTTCAGGCGTTTGTTCGTCCGTATCGGCCAGGGCCAATTCGCCGGTGTGGGGCGCTTGGGGCAGG
>CAZWZZ010000135.1:5506-9947 GCA_964638395.1 uncultured Caldilineaceae bacterium | reverse complement strand
GGGCCTCCGGCTCGCTCTCCTCGCCGGGTTCCGGTTCGCTTGGGGCTAACTCGCCGGTGTCGGGCGCTTGCTCGAGGTCGGCCAGCCAGTCGGGAGCGTCCGGTTCGGTCTCTTCGCCAGGTTTCGGTTCAGCCTCAGCTTCGGTATCCAGATCAGTGAGCCAGTCGGGGGCCTCCGGCTCGGCTTCTTCGGGTTCTGGTTCAGGCGGTTGTTCGTCCGTATCGGCCAGGGCCAATTCGCCGGTGTGGGGCGCTTGGGGCAGGTCGGCTAACCAATCGGGGGCCTCCGGCTCGCTCTCCTCGCCGGGTTCCGGTTCGCTTGGGGCTAACTCGCCAGTGTCGGGCGCTTGCTCGAGGTCGGCCAGCCAGTCGGGAGCGTCCGGTTCGGCTTCTTCCGGTTCCGGTTCGGCCACGTCCGGCTCATCGGTTGGCTCGGTGTCCAGGTCACTCAACCAGTCGGGCGCGTCCGGCTCGGCCTGATCGGATTTCGGTTCAGCCATATCCGGTTCGGCGGCTGGCTCGGCGGCCAGGTCACTCAACCAATCGGGCGCGTCGGTCTCGTCGGCTGTTTCGTCGGCTGTTTCAGGCGCATCAGCCTCGGCTTGATGCAAGCCGGTTAGCCAGTCGGGAGCGTCCGGTTCGGCGTCGGCGGAGGTCGGCTCGGCGACCGGCTCGGTGGCTAAATCGGCCAACCAATCAGCGGGCGCATCGGTTTCAGGGGTATCAGTTTCGGCCAGGTCTGGCTCAACCGTGTCCGGGATGACCGCTGCGGTGTCGGCTGTTTCTTCGATGTCTTGCGGTTCTCCAATTTCTTCAATTGCTTCAGCTTCCTCAATTGCTTCAGCTTCCTCGGCAGCGGGTTCTTCACTATCCGGGGGGAGACCGGGGATGTCCGGTTGATCCGACTCAGGGGGCGGGGCATGGTCAGGAACCGCCGGGGCCGGTTCTTCAATGGGCGGCACGGAGAGGTCATCCGCCGCCGCAGACTGGCGTAAATCGGTGGCCCAGGCCGGCGTGTCGGCCTTCTCCGGGGCAACCCAGGTGTCCACTTCCTCGGAGTCGATGCCGGGTAAATCGGTCAGCCACGAGGGAAGCGCTTCGTCAGCATCATCGGGTTGTTCAACATCAAAAGGCGTATCCGGTGTCGGGGCTGGGGCCGGTTCGGACTCAGCCTCCGGTGGCGATGTCATCCAATCGGGGGCGTCGTCTGCGGTCTCTATCTCATCTCCAGCGCCAGATTCCGGGGCTGATTGTGGGGTAACAGAGGCGTCGTGGCCCAAATCGGCCAGCCAGTCGGGGACTGTGTCTTGAAAATCGGCTTCGCTCTCCTGCGGCGCAGTGGAGGGCCGGGTCAATAACGTTTCATCATCTTGAGCGGCAAAATCTTGTGGGTCGGCATCATCCACAGAAGGCGCGATTGCCTCTGTGGAACTCATCGCTGCGGTTAACCAATCCGGTGCTTCGTCATCCGCTTCCAGGATGGTTGGCTCCTCATCGCCGTCGGACAGGTCGGAGAGATCGCTCAACCAATCGGGGGCATCGATGGGCACGTCACCGGCCGGGGTGGTCGCCGCACGTTCCTCCGTGGGAGGCCCCAACTCGGTGAGCCAGTCGGGAGGGGCAAACTCTGTATCGGCTTGGTCCGCCTCCGACGCTTGATCTGCGTCACTGCCTGCCCGCAGATCATCGAGCCAGTCGGGAGCGTCGAGGGTGTCGAGGGCCGGGTCGGCCTCGGTTTCGGGCAGGTCATCGAGCCAATCGGGGGGCTGGCCTTCAGCAGCTTCCTCGCCGGTCTCAATTTCTGCGCCGGTCAACCAGGCCGGCGGACCCGGTTCAGCGGCATCATCCAGCCAGGCGGGGAAATCCGGCTCAGAGTCTGCGGCGGGCCGGTCGTCTGGCTCGGCTAAATCGGTAGCGGGAAGGGCCGGGGACTCGGTCAACCAATCGGGCATCTCCGCTTCGAGTTCACCTGGCGCAGGCTGTTCTGGGGCATCTTCTTGTTCTTCTTGGTCAGAGAGCCAGTCAGGTGTTTCGGAGTCCGGCTGGCTGTCGGCGGGCGCGTCCGGTTCATCCATCAACCATGGCGGAAGCTCCGGCTCCGGAAGGTCGGCAAATATATCGGACGTTTCTTCCTCTTTTTCTTGCGGTTCAGGTTCAGGTGAAAGGTCGGCCAGCCAGTCGGGGGGTGGGGCGTCCGTCTCGACCGGAGGAGTCGGAGCAGCCTCAACTGCCGTCTGCTGGAGATCGGTCAGCCAGTCGGGCGCAGGCGGTTCCTCTTGGGTATCAGGGGGCGTCTTCTCGGTGATGTCCACCGGTTTGTCTTCATATTCAGCTTCATCTTTATCTTTAGCTTCAGCTTCAAGCTCAAACGGAGGTGGTTCCAGTTCCGTATCTGCGGCCCGCAAGCCGGTCAACCAGTCGGGCGCGGGCGGCTCCTCAGCCGGCTCAGGGGTGGGGGAGTCACTTTCCTCTGGCAGTTCCTCAGCCAGCCAGGGGGGTGTTTCAAGCTCTTCGTCAACTGTTTCGGCAACCGTTTCGTCAGCCGTTTCAGCCGCCGGGGGGATGACATCTTGCACCTCGGCGGGGGCGTCGGGTTGATCGTTGTCGGCCAACCAGGCGGGCATTTTGAATGAAGGTTCGGCGGGCTGATCGGGCGTCGGTTCGGTGCTTTCGTCGGCCAACCAATCCGGTAGCTCCGGCTCTGCGTCGGAGGCCGACGGCGGGGGTTCGACCGTTTCAGCCGGTTCAACTGGTTCAATTGATTCAACTGGTTCAGCCGGTTCAGCCGGTTCAACAGGCTCCGGTGGGCTGGCAGGTGGTTGGTCAGACGGAGACAGGGATTCCTGATCCGGCTCACCGCTCAACCAGGCCGGTAGCTCGACCTCTGCGGATTCCTGGTCATCGATGTCAGGTGGCTCTGCGGGGGAGGGTTCGTCGGTAGAAACGGAAGCCCGTAATCCGGCCAGCCAGTCGTTGGCCGCCGGTTCCGGGGGGGTCGCTTCTGTGGAAGGTGGTTCAGCTTCCGGGGTGGAGTCGGCCTCTATCTCGTCTAACCAACTGTCGTCATCAGCCGCCGCGTCACCACTCGGCAGCAGTTGCTCTTCGGTCATCGGCGTGGATTCCGCTTCAGCTTCGGTCAGCCACTCGGGAACCGCCTGGGGCGACTCGCCCTCGGTCTCGGCGTCATCGTCAAACATGGCTGAACCGCCGATCCAGTCAGGAATATCCTCGCTGGTGACTGGCGTGGTGTCATCAGCCTCCGGACTTTCGTTGATCCAGTCGGGGACGTCCCAATCTGTTGATTCGGCAACCGGCGTAGAGTCGGCAGGCGTCGGAGCAGGCGATTCGGCCGGCGCGTCTGCCGCCAGCCAGTCGGGGACGTCGAAATCATCGCTACGCTCGGCAGGCGGCTGACTTTGCTCGGCGGGTGCTTTGGCCTCCGGCGGGACGCTCTCCGCTTCCGTTTCGGGCGGGGCTGCCAGCCAATCGGGGACATCATCATCAGGTTGATCCGGCTCCGGTTCCGGGGTTGGCGTGGCGACGGGTTGCTCCAGAGCATCCGACAACCAATCAGGAATATCTTCATCGGCCTCATCGGGGGCCGAGTCAGCCGGTTCAGCCGGAGTTGGGGTCTCCGTGGGTGGTTCGTCCAGGGCATCAAAAAGCCAGTCGGGCACGTCCTCATCGTCAGCCGGTTCAGCCGGTGTTTCGGTCGGCATCGGGGGCGGTTGGTAGCTGTCGGGCGAGACATCCAGGCTTTCCAAAACATCGTCGATGCCGCCCGGTGCCGGAGGTTCCGAGGCGGACGGTTGGCTCCATTCAACGGAGGTGCTGCTCTGCTGGGGGGGGGCAACCGTGGCGGGGTCTTCGGCCATCTGTTCCAGTAGGTTGGAAAGCTGGCCGGGGTCTACGGCCTCTTGCTTAATTTCTTCGTCGGGCGGAGCCTCCTCCAACCCGATAATTGGCCCTTGCTCTTCGCCATATTTGGCTAGTAGCAGCTTGAGCCACGTCGGCATTTGCTCAATCACTGTCTGAGATACTCCTCAACTCTCAACACTGTCTCTTCAACTGGTAATTATGGCCTATTTGTAACCATTAACCAAATCGTTAGCTTGCTCGTGCTGGTTAATTGGCGTAGGGGCGATCCGTGCCCATAAGAATACGCAGGCCGGTGGCGATAGTCCCCAAAGCCACGCCGAGCAAGATGCCCCGCACTCCGGCCAGGGCCGGGACGTTGATGATCCAATCTTTGACGATGGGCAGTTCCGGCCATAGATAGATGGAGATTGGAACCTGACCTAGCAGGACGATAATTGCGAAGAGGACGAAAAAGAAAGACTCAAAATTGTTGACCCGGAAGGCCCGGAAGGCCGCCGTGACGATGAACAGGGCCAGCAAGGCAAAAAAGGTGGCTTCGAGGGGCTGGAGAATATAATCAAAAA
>CAZWZZ010000135.1:0-5406 GCA_964638395.1 uncultured Caldilineaceae bacterium | reverse complement strand
AGGGCCAGCAAGGCAAAAAAGGTGGCTTCGAGGGGCTGGAGAATATAATCAAAAACAAAGGTGGCCCCGCCGGTCGTCGGCCCGCCCAAGCCGATGGCGACCGTGGCCACGAGGGAGATGAGCAGCACGACGCTGTAAATTGCGCCGGGCTGGCGGCTCTGAAACCGGCTCCAATGCACCCGGATGACGTTGGCAAAACCGAGCAGCAAGGCAAAGCTGATGATGATGGCGGTGGTGCTGACAAAAAAAGCGGTGATGTTACGGACAAGAATGGAGAACCCGAAGGAGTCGCCTGCTGATTGGGACAGAAAGACATCGGCCAGCGTAAACAGCCCGACGACGATGGCGACGACGATGATGATGATATTGCCGAAACGACGGGCTAACCCGTTACTGAAATTCATAGCTTAGGTCCAACCTAACGTTGCGCCCACGATACCGAATAAAATGGAAATAAAGAGTAGCCAGCGCATCAAATCCTGGGCCATCAGGCTGCCCAGATGAACCGGACGTTTTTCCAGATAGGCTCCGGCGGCATAAATCTCCTCACCGAGCAGCGTCTCGTCCGCCGAGGCGTAGACGAAGGGCAGGGTGTTGGGATCGCTGGTTCCGCCCAGATGTTTGGCCTGGCTGCGGGCGGCGATTTCGCCCATCAACAGGTATTCATCGCCGAACCGACCGACGAGGACATTTCCGGCGGGCTGGTCGATGTTAATCAGGTTCATCACCCCGGCGGCGTAAGCGGCGGGTTGCGGGGCCATCCAGCGGACGTGGCGGTACGCCTCCGGCAGGTCTTCGGGGGCGTCGGTGTGGGCGGTTTGCAGAATGTTTTGGGCGTACAGCATCACGGTCGGGTCGGCCATCGACACGGTCGGCGGCACGCCGGTGGCGGCGGCCTGTTTGGCCAGATAATTCAGAACAGTTAACCCGGCCAGGCTATCCGCCGTGGTTTCGTTGACTAGCCCGCCCGTGCCCAGCGAGAGGTGCAGGCTACGGCCCGACTCGATAGCCCGGCTGTTCAGCCCCTTCAAGGTGTCGAAGGCCCGAATTTGGCGCAGCACCGGGATGCGTCCGGCTCTGGCCCTCAAGGTAAAGAGCAGGATAAAAATAAAAAAGAGTAGCAGGAGAGATAAAGCGATAGGTTGGCTCATTATTTATTCACGTCCCTCGGCTACCGGCGTTGATGGGCCGGACAGGTTGGCGGGCGGACCGTTTTCCAGACGGGTAATCAACCGTTCGAGTTGGTGGGGGTCGGCCAGCAGATTAATCGAATGTTGGGTCAAATCTCGCGGTAGGAAAATATTGAGGGTAGGTTGGGCAATCAAAAGCAGGTGGCTCCCCAGGAAGGACAGGGGTTTATGGGCTTCAAGGAGGAGGATGGCCGGTGTCGCCAACCCCAACGCCTGAATTTTGGTCGCAACGTTTTCGATAAAAGTGGTTTGCTTCATAACCGCTTACCGGATACCATATGTACATTGGCCTGTCTCAAGGCCCACTTTGTCCACTTTATGTAATGTCCTAGTATACCATACCTGGAAATACCTGTAAAGTTGACATAAAAATACATCGAGGAGTAAATGATGCAACCTGATGGTATTGTCGAGACCTGTCTGTACGCCGATGATTTGGCGGCGGCAGAGAATTTTTACACCACCGTTTTAGGATTGACGCCCTTTTCCAGGGTTGAGGGGCGACACGTTTTTTTCCGTTGCGGCAGCGGTGTCTTTCTGGTGTTCAACCCGACCAAAACCGCCGAGAGCGGCGGCGATGTGCCCAGCCACGGCGCTCACGGGCCGGGGCACGTCGCTTTTGGGATGCAGCCGGCCGATATTCCGGCCTGGCGGGAGCGGTTGCAGGCTCACCAGGTGGCTATCGAGAAGGAAATCACCTGGCCTTCGGGCGGACACTCCCTCTATTTTCGTGATCCGGCCGGCAACAGCGTCGAGCTGACGATGGCCCAGACCTGGGATTAGGTTCTGTTGACGTTGGCCGATTTCGCACGCTTCGATACACCCGTTGGGCACTCAGCATGCGAAATCGGCCCCAAAACGCATCCTGAGTAGGCTATCGCCGTATCGAAGGGTACGTTTTGGGGCTAACATTGAGTTGCCTCTCCGTCGCCCAGATAACCGAGTTGGTTCAACAGGCGGCGTACCTCCCGCACATTTTCCTCCGGTACGAGAATCGTAGTCGGGCCGATGACCTCGCCGAGTAGGGGACGCAGCAAGGGATGCTGGCGTATCTCTTCCACTAAATAATCCGCTTCGAGGCGCAGCAGCGTGGCCCGCTCCAGATGGGCCGTGCCTTGCCGCCGCCCCCAGACGCGCAACGTTTCGACCAACTTCAGCGGGGTGCGGTTGTTGCTGGCCCGGGCCAGAAAAGCGACGATTTGATCGGCGCTGACGCCGTTCCGCAGGGCGCGGCCCACGCTGGCCTGGGTGACTTGGTAAATGGTGCGGTTTTCCTCTCGCCGCTCCAGTTCGGCAAAACGGGTCAACTGAAAGCGGTCATAGAGGCTGGCCCGGCGGGGAACCTCGATGCGGAAATTGTTGTTCACCCGCAGAAAGAGCGTCCGTCGTTCCGTGGGGGGCGGCGCTTGGCCGGTCAGGAACAATTGGCCGGAGGGGGTCATCTTGAAACTGACCGGCGTCGCGTCCGCGGTGGAGAGGCCGAGGTCGATGACGCCCAGCAGGGGCAAAATGTGGGTAAGCAGGTAGCGAATGAGGCCGCCCTCGACCTGGTCCCAATGCTCGAAGCCCATCAACGACCGGCCTTCCTCGTCGTAAATATACCAACTGTCGTAATCGCCGTTGGGCCGCTGAAAGTCGGGGTCGAGGCGTTTGATGCCGGTGACAAAATCAGCCAGCGAGAGCCAGGCATCGGCGGCGACCTGCGCGGACGCCTGGGCCAGGTGAGCCAAAATTTTGGAGCGGGCCAGGAGGGGGCTGTTCTCCCAACCGGTGGCCTGGGGAACCAGACCGGGCACGTGCCACAGATCGTTCCAGGTGGGGTCGGCCCGCCAGGTGTCGCGGAGAAGACGCTCCTGCTCGATGTCGGTGGCTTGCAGCCAGGCGCGGGTGGCCTCCCGCTCCGGGCGGAGGCGACCATACTTGGTCGTCAGCAGGTCGGCTCGCCGGCCCAGATGGAGCAGAAAATCCAGTTCGGCCCCAGGGTTGAAGGTGGCAATGAAAGGGGGCGGCAAACAGCCGGCCAGCGCCGTTTTATCTTCCCGGCTGAGTTGATCCTTATTTTGGAGGCGAATGGGATGGGTTTGGAGATAGGCCAACAGGCTGAACATACTTTCACGCAACCGGCCCTGACCGCTGCGGACGTAGGTGGGCTGGGGGGCGATAGCCGGGCCGGTCTCCTCTGGCTCGGCAAAATCTGCCGGCGTAGTCGCCTGCTCCTCCGTATCGAGCAGAGTCCTTAAAATTGCCAATAAATCGGTTGGCAGGTAGATAATTTCCACATTGCCCTGCGGCGTCAGTTGGAAGGTTTTGAAGATAAAGCCCTTGTACCATAACCCTTCGGCCGGATTGGCCGGATTTTGCCACGGCTTTTCCCGGTTCAGGCGGGCCGCGCCCATCGAGCGAATGACGCCGTACTGCCGGGTGAAGCGCGGCTCTTCGATTTGCCCATTTTTGGCTAAAAGCCGGTGGAGCGCCTCCGTTTCAGCCTGGGATAGGCTATCGAGCATAATGGCCGTTTCCGTGGGGGACAGAAGCGACTCGACCAGGGCGGCGACGACTTCATTTTTGCTAAGGGTAGTCAAGGGCACGCCCCGGCAGGCGGCAATGGCTTCCAATAGCCGCAAATCGTAATCAATGAGCGATTGGTGAAGGTTTTTCATAATTTTGATTATAATCACAAAGGGGTGGCTCTGTCCAGAAATCGACCGCTCGTTTCAAAACGCTCAGTACCATAGCGGTTGAAATGGGCGCTAAAATCACTCATTAGCAAGCGAGCGATTTCAATTGCGGGAATCACAGATTGTCGCTATAATTTCCTGATGTCTAAAGTGTGGCCCGCCGGGGTCGAAGATCAGTAATTAGCAAGGAGATGTAGAATCTATGACAGACCGAAAGCCGGTTTTGTCCGATAAAACAAATCAATCAAATCAAACAAACAAGGCATCTTTTATTGCCCAAATCGTTAAACAACTCCAATTGACGTGGTATCTTTTCCAAGATAATCGCGTGTCGATGGGAACCAAAGCTATTTTGCCCCTGATGCTTCTTTATGTCATCTCTCCTCTGGATATTTTACCCGATGTACTGGTTGGGCTTGGTCAGTTAGATGATTTTGGCGTTGTTTTGTTGGGGATGACCCTCTTCGTAAAGTTTTGCCCGCCCGATATCGTTGAGTATTACCGTAAGCAGATCGACGTTGGCGGGGGCGATGACAAAATTATCGAGGTTCCATACCAAGAGGTTTCATCCCAAAAGGTAGATGAGGAGTAAGTTAGGTAGGTCAATGATGAGTAAACAAGCAGTATCCTATACACCCCAGGTTGTGGCGACCGAGTTGGATGTCTCCTCAGCCACATTGCGGCGGTGGTCGGATGAATTTTCCGATCACCTGTCGCCGGAGGCCGGCTCAACGAAGGGGCGCAGCCACCGCCGCTACAGCGATGATGATATGGCTGTCTTAAAAACCGTCAAGGCCCTGATGAATCAAGATGGCATGACCTACGCTCAGGTCCACGAGGAGTTGGGCGAGGGCGCCGCCATCTGGTCAGATTCGCCTACGATTTCTATTGAAGGTAGCTTCGAGGATGAAGCAGATACAGCAGAAGAAAATAGTGAGCGCGAGGATGGCGACGAGTTGATGCCGAGCGAATCGGAGGCCAACGGCCTGATTAGCGCCAACGGCAGCGAAGCCACGGCCATTGATTTCTTCACCAATACCCTGGCCACGTTGTCGGATAATCAGAAAAGTATTCTCAATAGCCAGGCCGCCAACCGGGAGTTGTTGGGGGTACTCATTCAGGATAATTTCAACCTGAAGGAGGAGAATACCCGCCTCCGCGACCGGCTGTTGGAGGTCGAGCGAAAGATGGCGCAACTCCACCAAGATGACGAGTGGCGTCGGGAAAATCTGCGGCAGGAGCTTGAGGCGAAAATCAACAACGCCCAGCACCTGGCCACCGAGGCGCTAACCGCCGCCAACAAACCCCAGGAGATGCCGGAGATCAAGGCCGTTAAGTCGCCGCCGGGCTGTTTGGGGTCACTCTTTGGCGGGGGCGGGGATGTGCAAATTGTGTCCGTTCCGCCTCGTAAAGGGCGGCCTAAAGACAAGGGGCACGCCGCCCCACCAGCAGCACCTACCGGGGGCTATTCGCCCGGACCGCAATCCTCCGGGCCACCGGCGGCCCATCCGAAGCCGATGGCTCCGCCTGAATAAACC
>CAZWZZ010000134.1:3653-10945 GCA_964638395.1 uncultured Caldilineaceae bacterium | reverse complement strand
TGTCGTTGTAGCCCTGCGATGTTAGATTGACACCGGGGCAACAATCAGCGTAAAACGTAATGCGTAAAACGTAAAATTTGATGATAGAAATCATTACGTTTTTCGTTTTACGGATGGTCCGGTGTCAATCTAACTTTAACCATGCCCGAGTTGATTACGGTCCATTCCTAACTGCCATACACCGTCGTTTCCGGCTGGAAGGCGGCCCAGGCGAACCAGAAATCGACGCGGCTCAGGAGCGGCTCCAATTCACTCCCCTCCAGCTCGCCGCTCGTGGCCTGGCCAAAAATGTTCCACGTGCTGCCGGTCTCGTTGTCGGTGATGACCCCGTCATCATAACTAAAGGTCAAGGTTTGGCCGTCCACTTCCGGTTTGTAGAGGGTAGCCGACCCCACTTCTTTGGAGTTGGCGATGACCCCCTGATCGAGAGCCGACACCTGGCCGGGGGCGTAGAAGATGACCACATCCTGCCCATCAACCGTATCCTCGATGACACCGGCCTCGGCAATCTCCGGCAGCGGATAGGCTACTGCCGTGCCCTCGGTGCTATAGCCTAGCACGCGCTCCAGGGCGGGCAAGCGGGGGTCCGGCGTGCCCAAATAGAGGAAGGGTTGGGTCGAGGAGTCGTAGCCGGTGTAAGGATTTTGACCATAGCTGCGGCCATTCGTGGACAACACCTGGCCTTCGGGGAAGGCCGCTTTGAAATCACCCCAGGAAACCATCTGGGCCGGGACAAACTCCAACTGCGTGCCTGTCTTTTCGCCGACGATGGCCTCGCCGGTAAACTGCTGCCACCAGGAGAGCGTTTTATTGTCCCACATTATCAAATCGCTATTGCGGAGATTGCCGGACACGCCAAAGCGCAGCACCTCGCCATCCACCGTCCGGTCAAAAACCAGCCCGGCATTGCACAAGGGGCAAAACGTAACGGCCACCGGCATCCCGCCCACTTCGTCATTGACGATTTCGTGGCGGGTCAAAATGGCCAACGGATAGGCGCGGGCGTCGCCGTCGATCTCCAGGGCAATGACCGGCTGCACATCCTCGAGCCACTCATCGCCGACGGCCAGAGGATCAAAATTGGGATTGTCAATCGGCGGGATGCCGTCCGGGGGCGGACCGCCGGAGATGATCTCGCCATAATCGACACTGTGCAGGCAAAAGTTAGTCTCCGCGCCGCTGGCCGGATCAACAATGTCCTCGCCGACGAAGCGGGAAATCTGCTCGGCGCTCCATACATTCTGGTTGAAGCTCACGCTGGCCCCCTCGAAGGGATCGGTGCAATCCGCGTTTTGATGGCTGATGTCGGAGACGGCTTCAACCACCTCTTCCTCAACCGGCTCCGCTGCCGCCGCATCCGCATCACTGCCGGCGACGGCTTCTTCTCCAGCCACGTCTTCTTCAACGTCGGCAACCGGTTCCTCGGCGTTTTCTTCCGCCGTTGTCTCTTCCGCTGCCGTTTCCGCGGCGGGAGCGGCTTCTTCGGCCACATCTGCCGCCGGATCATTGGTTGTGCTTTGCGAACCGGCTGCCCCACAGGCCGCTACAATCAGCGCCGTAAGCAGGGCGACCAGGCTAATGCCTACAAAACGTTTCATCATTTAATACTCCTCTCAAATATTTCAAGCAATGTTTCTACAGGATTTTGATGATTTTGTTGAGTTGGGATGTTTATAAGTGGTTACCATAACTAACTTGTAAATTTTACATAAAAAGACTTTGACAAGAGTTACAAGATGCAATGACAAAAAATCTTGCCGTAGGTCTTGTAAATCCTGTCGAAAAAAGTTGATAACTTAGAGTTGAAAACTACTTATGCATGGTAAGGGTATATTTTCGGCTACATGGGTAAGATCAAGCACACTCTCTGTAATTTAGCCGATTTTTAGCCCGATCTCTGTAGGCTCGAATACATATACTTTGAATTGAAAATTGGAGCAGTTTACTGGTTTTGAAATAAGTCAACTCATTTGACTACAAGTGGCAGATAGACCGACCCCGTCCCAACCACGGGCGGCCCCAAGGCCAGACCGATGAGCAGCGGGTCGTGATCAGACGCGCGGGCAGGCAGCGTTCCGTCGAACAGGGCCGCGTTTCGCCCCTCCTCGAGGTTGTAATCGAGAACGGGCGGCTCATCGGCGTTGATGGGCCAGGTCGTCACCCCCGTCACCTGCCCGGCCAGACTGGGCGAGGCCAGGCCGTAATCCAGCGCCCCGGCCTGCCCCTCGAAGACGAAGGTGTAGGGGGCGCTGAGGTTGAAGGTCTCGAACAGGTTCACGTACTCCTGCGCCAAAACCTGGATCGGATCTTCCTGAGGATAGGCGTTTAGATCGCCAATGATGAGGATATCGGGGTCGCCGCTGCCGGTCGGGTCGCTCGCCAGCCAGGTGACGAGCGCCTCCGCTGCCTGGGTGCGGCTCAGGTTCCAGTAGCCCTGACCATCCAGTTGATCGCAGTTCGGATCGCCCGGCACATCGCAGACGCCGTCACCGTTCCCCTCGTTCTCATCATCATCCAACGACGACGCCGCTTTCGACTTGAAATGGTTGAGGATTACCGTCACGATTTCGCCGGAACTCTTTTCCCGGAAGGTGACGGCCAGGGGCGGGCGACCGGACGGAACCGCAGTGAGGCTCTCGACCGTTGTTCCGGGGGCCACCTCGACGGTAGCCGACTTGTATATGAAGCCCATCGCAATGGCGTCACTCCCCATCGAGGCCGGGCCGGGGGCAACGGAGACGTAAACCTCGGTGCCGATGCGCCCGTTCAAAGCCTCGACCAGGGTGGCGATGGCGCTCTCCTGGCCGGCGGTGTAGTTGTTTTCAATCTCGATCAGGCCCACGATGTCAGCACCAAGTCCAACCAGGGCCGTGACCAATTTTTGCAGTTGCCGATCAAATTCGGTCTCGCTGTCCGCGCCCCTGGCTCTATTTTGACCATTATCGAGGGTGGTGAAGAAGTTGAGGAGGTTGAAGCTGGCGACCTTGAGCGTGCCGTCCACTTCGGCGGGCGTGGGGGAGCGGGGATTGGCGGCGATAAAGATTGGGGCTACAGTCGGCAACAGGCGATAGGTGGCCGGGCCGCTGCCGCCGCTGCCCCGTCCGTAGCGCAGGACTCCGGTCAAGCCGGTCACAGTATCCCCCAAACGGAGGCTGTCGTCCGAATCAAGGGAACCGTCGGGGTAGATGATTGGGTCGGGGTGTAGCTCGCTGAGGCCATCATCGACCGTGATGGTACGCCGGGCTACTGCTGCGAGGTGGGCGGCATAGCCCGTTACGCTCGGCCCGTTGTCGCCGGTAAACCAGAACAGCCGCCCCCCTTGCGAAACCCGAAACGCGCCGAACGGCTCCAGGTTAAACAGATCGGTGATGCTCAACGGGGCGGCAAACGTGACCAGCATGCCCTCATACCGCTCCAGGTCGGGGATGAGATCGCCATCCACATTGATCGTGACCGAAGCCGCCGGTAGCGTGACCTCCGTCGGGCTGATCGCTCCGTCGCCATTGATTATCACCTGGCCGGCATTGATCTCGGTCTGTCCAAAAAATTCCGTCACCCAACCGGTTACTTGCACTTTGTCGCCCACGCTGACATCTGTCGGGGTGTCGCCGTCGAAGATAAAAACCCCCTCCGATGTGGTCGGATCGCCGTCGCTGTCTTCAGCCTCTTCCTGAAGATAAAAGCCCCGTAGCGTGCGTGAGGTGTCGGCATCCCCGGTCTGAAAATCACCGACGACAATGCCTTCGACCGTCACCGCACTGCCCGCCAACGGACTGCTCGCGCCGGTGCCTTGCACCGCGCTGATGGGGTGGGTGACGTTCATCAGGGGGGAAACGGCGACGTCTCCCTCGCTTTCCGGTTCGGCATCGACCAGCGCAATGAGAAGGATTCCACTGAACAGCGTGATAAACGTAACCCATCGGGGCCGGTACTTAGCAGGATACATGCTGCCTCTTCAGCCGGATAGCTTCGACCAACAGGGAAGGGTGGAAGATGGTTCCTCTACCCGGGATCAAACTTTCACCCTTCCAATTCTTCCAATCTTCCAATCTTCCAACCCTACGGCTGATTATCCGGCAGCGGCTCTAGCGACTGAATATAGACCCACAACGCCTCGACCTCGGTATCGGACATACCACTGTAATTAGGCCAGGGCATCTGTTCGGCGTCCAACTGTTCCCCATCGGGGGTAACGCCGTTGCGAAGGGCCTGGGCAAATTCCTCGTAGCGCCAATCGCCCAGGTTGCCGCCGGGTGTGATGTTCGGACCCTGGGGGCTATCGGAGTCGGGGGTGTTCCCGGCCAGATTTTCGCCGTGGCAGGAGCCGCAGGAGGTAATGGTCACCAGATATTCGCCATAGGTGACATTCGCCTCGGCCGGTGGCGCATCCTGCCCGCCTACCGCAGCGTGGTCGATTTGGTTGACGGACCAGGCGTCATAGGCCAGGATGCCAAAAATGATCGTGCCCGGAAATTGAATCTGCCGCGCTTCAAGTGTATTCTCGGCGGGCGGGGCCGACTTGAGGTAGGCGATCAAACTGGCCAGATCATCATCGCCGTAATCGGCGTAATGATAAGACGGCATAATTACCAGCGTGCGCCCATCCCGACCGATACCGTGCCGAATGGCTCCGGCCCACTCCTCCTCGGTGTAGTCGGCCCCGACCCCGTTCGAGGTTAAATTGGCCGCCGGGATGTAGCCAATCGGGGCTTCGTCAACAAAGGCCGTGCCTTGCAGGTTTTCTCCGTGGCAGTCGGTGCAACTACTGATATTAGCCAAATGCTTGCCCCGCTCAATAGCGATCTCATCGGTGGGTACGTCCACAGTGGCAATGGTTACGGCGGGGGCATTGTTGAGGCGGTTCCGGCCCATGAAGTGCAGTCCACCAGCCACAACAATCAGCAACACAATCAATCCTCCCAGAACAAAGCCGACCCACTTAAAGATTTTTTGCATACATTTCCTCCTGATTTGATCTTAGTTATTCCAGGCCGAGCAACGGAATCCCTCGTTGTGCAGCTTGACTCAAAAGCTGGCTCTATGATAAGGCAATCAGCATGTAAATACATTGTCCATAAGGACAATATAGGATCAACGGAGGGACAATCCTCCTGAATGGGCAACGTTATCTTCGATTCGATCTATTCAACCCGACCTACTAAAGAAACTTGAAAGAAACTTGGTTAAACAAAAACATTAAGCCAGATTGGCTTAATGTTTTGTGAGATAAATTTCCTGTTTTCTGTGAGATCATCACGACCTATTTCGTAATAATCTCACCCAAATAGTGTTGGGCGGTCAGGCCGCCGGCCCTAACGGTCCCTCAACCGTGCCGCGAGCGACGTAATCGCTCATGGTAATCAACAGCATGATAACCAGAAAGAAGAAGCCGAGACCGGCGAAGACCCAGGTCAACTTTTTGCTGTGGATTAAGTGCATGAAGTAGGTCATAATCAATCCAGCCTTAACCGTGGCCACGGCAATGGTCACTATTTTGTTGAGAGAACCAAAGTCGATATAGCCGACAGCAAGCGTAATCACCAGCAGAACCATCAACCCGGCAAACACCAGCAGATAGGTTTTGACCGACATAACGTGATGATCGTCGTGATGTTCGGTTTGTGTTGTCATAAAGTCACCGCTCGATTAGATAAAATAGGGGAAAGATGAAAACCCAGGCAATGTCTACGAAGTGCCAGAATAGCCCCATATTTTCGATCACGTCATAATTTTCCGGGCCGTAAGCGCCGTGCCAGGCCCGGTAAGCCAGATAGATCAAGATGGAACCGCCGATAATCATATGGATACCGTGAACGCCGGTGGCAGCGAAGTAGAGACCGAAAAAGAGTTGGGCCGGGCCGAAGTATTGCTCTTCGAATTGGAAGTTGAGGCCGGGAATGAGGTTATGCTCATACTCCTCGTAATACTCAAAGCCTTTGAAGCCCAGGAAGATACTCCCCAGGATAATTGTCAGCACCAAGAACATGAACAAAGTCCGGTTATTACCCAACTGCGCGGAACGAACGGCCAGGGCCATCGTTAGACTGCTGCACAGGAGGACAAAGGTGTTGATAGAACTGAGAACAATATTCAACTCCTGGCTGGCGGCGGTGAAGGCGTCGGAGTAGACAAAAAAGTAAACGGCAAAAGCCAGGAAAATCCCGCCGAATAGCATCACCTCGGTGACCAGGAAGGTCCACATCCCGAAAGCGTTGACATCTTGCTGCTGTTCGAGGTCGCGGAAATAAGGAGCAACGACCGATTCAGTATCACTATGCGCCACTGGTGGCCCCCTTGCCTTCTAGTTCGGTGTAATCATAGGCTTCGTTGGTAACGACCGGCGTTTCATCAAAATTTTCGTGAATAGGCGGCGACTCGGTCGTCCATTCCAGCCCTTTGGCATTCCACGGATTATCCCCGGCTTTCTCCCCATAAAAGAGCGACAGCGCCAGGTAGACCAACGGCAACAGATAGCCGATGCCCAGAATAGTCGAACCGGCAGTCGAGGCAACGTGTAATACCTGGAATTCGTCCGGGTAAACGTGGTAACGGCGAGGCATCCCCAGATAGCCGAGAATAAATTGAGGGAAGAAGGCCAGGTTGAAGCCGAGGAAGATAACGATAGCAGAGAAGATACCCCACGCTTCGGAGTAGAGACGGCCTGTGATTTTCGGCCACCAGAAATGGAGGCCCCCCAGGTAGGCCATCACCGTGGCCCCGACCATCACATAATGGAAGTGGGCCACCACAAAGTAGGTATCGTGAACGTGAACGTCGATAGCCGTCGTTCCCAGAAAGACCCCCGTTAACCCGCCAATCGTAAACAGACCGATGAACCCCATCCCATACAGCATCGGCGTCTTGTAAGAGATCCGACCTTTGTAGAGCGTCGCCGTCCAGTTAAAAACCTTGATCGCCGAAGGGATGGCGACGGCCATCGTCAGCATCGAGAAGACCAGGCTGGCATAGATAGATAGACCACTGACGAACATATGGTGGCCCCAGACCAGGAACCCTAAGATAGCAATGGCCATGCTGGACAGGGCGATGAATTTGTAGCCGAAGATGCGGCGGCGGGAGAAGCAGGTGATGAGTTCGCTGATAACGCCCATCGACGGCAAGATCATAATGTAAACAGCCGGATGGGAGTAGAACCAGAAGAGGTGTTGGAAGAGAACCGGATCGCCACCCAGCGCCGGGTCGAAGATACCGATGCCAAAAATTCGTTCCAGGCCGACCAGAAGCAGCGTGGCGGATAGCACCGGCGTTCCCAGTAGAATGATAATGCTGGT
>CAZWZZ010000134.1:2259-3553 GCA_964638395.1 uncultured Caldilineaceae bacterium | reverse complement strand
GTGCCGGGAATAGCCGGGATCAGGAAAAAGAAGGTCATAATCACCCCGTGAAGGGTAAAAGCCCGGTTGTAAGCATCCGATGTCAACATGTCGGCCTGGGGCGTCATCAGGTCAAGACGAAAAAGAAAGGCGGCAGCCCCCCCCAGGAAGAAAAAGAAGGTGATCGATAATGTATAAAGGATACCGATTCGTTTATGGTCGGTCGTCAAAAGCCACGACCCAATCCCATATGTCCAGTTAAGATAATTTTGGCGACTGCTGCCTAAATCAATAGGTGGCGAACCTACGGCCATAGTTTACTCCTTTCGATTTAATCTTTAACTTATTTACCTAATTCTCAGTTTCAGCCGATAATGATTTTATATACGCTACCAATTGTAGCAACCCGGCCTCGTCGATGATCCCTTCATAAGTCGGCATAATCGGGTCGTATCCGGCGACGATTTGGGCTTGCGGATTTAAGATCGAGCTACGAAGGTAGGCTTCATCGACAACGCCGGTACTGCCATCGGCGAACTGTCGCGTTTCACCAAAGATACCGACCAGCGACGGCCCACGTCCGCCATCATTAGCCTGGTGGCAAGAAACACAGCCCCGCTGGTTGAACAACTGTTCACCCAAATCGGCCAACGACTCGCCGGCACCGCCTCCTAGCCAATTCTCATACTCCACCTGTTCCATAACAACGACTGTGCCGCCCATTTTGGCGTGTTCTGTGCCACAATACTCGGCGCAGAAGAGATGGAACTCACCCGTTTGGGTAGCCTCGAACCACATTTCCGAGTAACGACCTGGCACTACATCCCGTTTGACGCGGAAGGCCGGCACGTAAAAATTGTGGATGACATCTTGAGATGTCATAATCAGCTTGACCGGCTGGTTGACCGGCACGTGCAATTCGTTGATCTCACTTTTGCCGGAGGGGTGTTGGGCGTGCCACATCCACTGTTTACCGATCACATAGATCTCCAGAGCGTCGTCCGGGATGGTTTGAAGGTTGAAAAAGACCACGGCGGCCCAGCCAAAAATGCCCATCGCCAAAACAAAGGGAATAAAAGACCAGGTGATTTCCAGTTTGGTGTCTTCCGTAAGAATCTTGTCGCGGTTGACATCTTTACCTTCCCGATAACGAATGGCAAAAAATACGATAAATCCGGCCACACCAAGCCCAAAAAATACACTCAACCCTACTAAAACATAGAAGATAGCGTCGATTTGGGTGGCAAAGGTCGATGCTTGTTCAGGAAAAAGGGGAAAATCCCACATATAGGCTAAACTCCTTTCTTTTCTCTTC
>CAZWZZ010000134.1:0-2159 GCA_964638395.1 uncultured Caldilineaceae bacterium | reverse complement strand
CACCTCAAACTCATCACCTATGGTGAAATCCAGCTCCTTCAAACTCTCGAACATACTATTACGTACCAACGAACAGAGCATCGGACATTCATAATAACCGAGCGTTAGAATAACCGGCTTGTCGCCGAAATAGTCCCCCAGGCGCACGACCTGTCCGGACGAATCGGTGAAAGTCAAATGCAGTGGGAGTTGGGCATTCAGGTTCTGTTCAAAGTTTATATCTTTGATGAGATTCTGGGGCAAATCCTCCTGAGCGTGGACCGAAGCAATAGTCAAAAGCAACAGAACCGCCACAAGAAAACTTGTTTTCACCAGAGATACTTTGTTAACAATCATACGTTTTAATATAGTCTGAAAGTTCAGAAATTACAAGAAAAAATCAAACAAACTCAAAGAAACCTACCGGGCCGGTTCATCCTGCTCGACCAGAATGTCGATAGCCTCGTTAATGGGAACCCGGATGATGCCCTCCTGCTCATTGACCCACTCGTATGAGGTCAGAATTTCATCCTCCCGTTCCAGCATCTCCTGCAACTCCAGTTCGGCGGTTTTACGGTCGATGGGGTTGGGTTGGAGGCGAGGCAGCGGCGGTGTGGGGCGCGACTCGATCAACGGGAGCGGCGTGGGGGCGGTGGCGGTGCGGTAGTCGTCTAAGCCCCCCATGAACCAAAATGAGAGGACCATCGCCGCAATGAGACCGGCCAAGAGAAAAACCAGGCTAAACGTTAGCCAACCGATGTGAACATCGGTCTCCTCGATGTCAACCGTCGGGTTGGGCGTAGTTTTTGGATTATCACTCATGAGCGGAAACCTCCTGGAAACGGGGATCGTGTAACGGTAGTAGCGATTTACCGTTCAATTGCCAAAAGAAGAAGGCGATCCATATACCGCCGATGCCAATCGGGGCGACGATGTCGAGCCAATGCAAATGGAACCCCTGTTCGTAGAAAGCGGGCATAATCAGCCAGAAAATATCAATGAAGCGGATCAGCAGAACAAAAACGGCCAATGACACCAACAGCCGCACATTCAGTTTGGCCCGCCGAGAGAGCAAAATGGCGAAGGGAATGGCAAACTGTAGAAAAATCAGGGCGAAGGCCAACCATTGCCAGCCTCCCTGGGTACGGGTGATGTACCAGGTAATTGTTTCCGGCAGGTTGGCCGACCAGAGGATTAGGTATTGAGAGAAGGCGATGTAGGCCCAGAAAGAGATAAAGGCTAACAAAAAATTGCCGAGGTCGCCAAAGGTGTAGTTGGTCACAAATTCTGACAGCGGCTTCTGGTCCGAGACAAGCCGCATCAGGATGATGAGAAAGGCCATCGTGGTCAGGGCGTGACCGGAAATGAAGATGACGCCGTAAATCGAGGAGAACCAGATCGGTTCCAAAGACATCATCCAGTCGTAACTGGCAAACGTAGCGGTCAGCATATAAAGAATCAGGCCGGGGGCGCTAATTCTCTTGAGACGTTTAGTCAATGAAGGATCGCCGGTGTCGTCCTGTTTCAGGGACCATCTATTGAGCAGATAAGCCAGCAAAATCCAAACGGTGAAGTAGAAGACGGCCCGCCCGATGAAGAAGGGAACGTTCAGATATGGCTCTTTGTGCTGCATGAGCTTAAATTCGGCCACAAACTCCGGGTCTGCCCAAATGTAAATTTGGGGGATGCCGAAGATAATTGGCAGAAAAAGTAGAGCCATCAAGGGTAGAGTCATCGCCCCCGATTCGGCGATGCGCCGAACGGCGAAGCTCCAATTCCCGCCGACCAGGTGGTGCAACATCACCAGCGCAAAACAGCCCAGCGCGATCTGTATCCAGAAAATATAGCCGAACAAATAAGATTGAAAAAACTGTTCCTGGCTGACGAAAAAACCGGCGGCGGTGGCAACCAGCCCGATCACCCCAACGATAAGGGCCATCTGCTGAAAACGACCAACTTGTGCTGCTGAATGATCCGTACTATTCACTACTTCCCCCTCCTAACTCTGCTTCGATCTCTTGGCGCAAATCATCTGGCAAACTATCAACCGGTACGTTTTGGCTGAATTGCAGAGCGCGAATGTAAGCTACAATCGCCCACCGATCCTCCGGGTCGATCCGGGAGGCGTAGCTGTACATCGCCCCGAAACCATTGGTGATCGCGTCGTAGTAGTACCCATC
>CAZWZZ010000133.1:2277-10971 GCA_964638395.1 uncultured Caldilineaceae bacterium | reverse complement strand
CCTTCGATACGGCTACCGCCTACTCAGGATGCGTTTGTCGCTCAACTGCGTAACCCCTAAATAAATTCAACCAGATTTGGGGTATAGCAAAAACGAAAAACGCCAAAAGGTCAAAAAACAATGTGATCTTTTCCCCCCGATCTGTTGTCAAGTTTATTTTAGATAAGGAGTAAACAGAATGGATAAGCAAACGTTAATCCAACATTTGAACCAAGATTTAGCCAACGAACTCATGGCCATCATCCAATATACGACCTACGCGGCCAGAGTGTCCGGGCCGTATCGCCCCCAAATGGCCCAATTTTTCCTGGACGAGGTCCCGGATGAGCAGATGCACGCCCAATTTCTGGCCAACAAGATTGTGGCCATGGGCGGTGAGCCAACTACAACCCCGTCCCCGATTCCCAAGACCACGACCAATCGAGAGATGCTCGAGGCGGTTTTGAAAGCGGAGAAAACGGCCATTGCCGGCTACACCAAGCGAGCCTCTGAGGCTCACGAGTTTGGTGACATAGGATTGGCCGTCCAACTGGAGGATATGATCCGGGATGAAACGGAGCATGCCGAAGAAACAGCCCGGATGTTGCAAGATTGGCCGGTGTAAACGGTAGCCTTTCAACCGGGTGAATCAGTCTCACCCAGTTGGGTGATATAAAACCGGTTATTCTTCTCTAAAGGGGTTATCTGCGGATAGCCCCTTTTTACTTCCATAAATCGCTCAAGGTGATGTGGGCAGTGGGACACAGAGATGTTAAACTATATATGAAGGCTATCGACAACGATAGTCAGGCTATTAAGTTACGCGAAAGGAGACAATAATGGCAACGAAAGATGCTTATAAAGAGAAAGTTGAAGCGCAACTAGAGAAATGGGACGCCGATATTCAAAGGCTGAAGGCGCGGATGAAAGAAGTCAAGGCTGATACCAAAGAACAATATCAAGAGCAGGTTGACAAGCTGGCCGAAAAGCAGGAAGAAGCTCAGGAAAAGCTTGAAGACCTCAAGAAGGCCACCGAAGAGAATTGGGAGAAGGTCAAAGCCAACGTCGATGAGGCGATGGATAATGTCCAGAACAGCTTCGGCGAATTGAGCCGCACCATTCAGAAAGATGGCGAAGAGGTGTTGAGCTGGGCCAAAGGTCTGGCCGAGAAGCATACCTCCAGCTCCATCGGTTGGGCCGAGGGCGTCGCCGCCACGGACCCGGTAGAGTCGGAAGGCTGGCAGGAAGGGCAGGGCCATAAAGAAAAAGTGAAGTCCGAAGGCTGGACCGAAGGTTATGACAAGCGATAAGTTCCGGCAACGGTACGCTCATTTCTCGCCTGCCGTTCGGCTGGGCCACGCCTTAGCAACGGTCGAGAGTCTCCGTGACAAAGAATGGTCGGAGGTCGAGGGGGAGGCCCGCCGTCGCTGGGCGGCCCAGCAGGATAGGCCGTGGCCGGAGTACGAGACCGTTGTCCACCAAGCCTGGCAAGAAGCAAAGGCGCAATTCGAGGATGAGGCGGACAGTCACCCCGATGGCCCTGAAGCCCGATTTCGCCGCCATTACCAGGCCAATTACGACAGTGATGCCTACGATTATGGCCAGTATGCTGCCGCTTATCATTATGGCTACGACCTGGGCGTCGATCAGCGTCTCAGCCGGCAATCCTGGGCGGACATCGAACCAAAGGCCAAGGAGCATTGGAACAATCAAACTAAAGCCGCCTTCTGGGATGAATTTGCCGGGGCCATTCATTTTGGCTGGCAACAGGGGCGACAAACCATTAGCCCACCTGGGTGAACGACCTTCTATCAAACCAGCCCAGGTGGTATAGTTTTGGCAAGGGAAGATTACCATTGGAGCTATCGGTCAGATAGCTCTTTTTCATACCTAAAAATCGCTCAGGTTGGTATAGGCTGCCGCTGGTTGGATTGATACAATAAAAATAAGCTAAAAAAGAAAAAGGAGACAGCTATAGTGTTAGCCCAAGAAAAAGAATATATTGCTGACAATAAGCTAGAACTTAGTCAATTAACTATAAACACCATTCGGACCTTAGCCATGGATGCGGTGCAGCGGGCCGACTCCGGCCACCCCGGCACGCCGATGGCTTTGGCCCCGCTGGCCTATACATTGTGGAGCCGCTTTCTCAAGCACAACCCCCGCCACCCGGAATGGTTCAATCGAGATCGCTTCGTTTTATCGAACGGACACGCTTCGATGTTGCAATACGCCATGCTGTATCTGACCGGATACGACCTGACTCTGGAAGACATAAAAAATTTCCGGCAGTGGGATAGCAAAACGCCCGGCCATCCGGAGAATGAGTTGACGCCCGGCGTGGAGACCACAACCGGGCCATTGGGCCAGGGCTTTATGAACGGCGTGGGGATGGCTATGGCCGAGGCCCATCTGGCCGCCGTTTTCAACCGGGAAGGGCACGACATTATCGATCACTTCACCTATATCTTTTGTAGCGACGGTGATTTGATGGAAGGGGCCTCCCACGAAGCGGCCTCGCTGGCCGGACATTTTGGGCTGGGCAAGCTGATCTGCGTGTATGATGATAATCACATCAGTATCGAGGGGGAAACGGAAATCACCTACTCGGACGATGTGGCCGGCCGCTTTGGTGGCTACCATTGGCACGTCCAAGATTTGGGCGAACAGGCCAACGATATTCAGGCCATCGCCGATGCCATTCGGGCCGCGCAACAAGAAACGGAGCGCCCCTCGCTGATCGTCCTGCGCTCCCACATCGGCTATGGTGCCCCGAATCTGCAAGATGATCCCAGCGCCCACGGCTCTCCGCTGGGCGAGGAGGAAATCAAAAAAACAAAACAATTCTATGGCTGGCCGGATGAGGAAAAATTCTTTGTGCCCCAGCCCGTGCTGGCCCATATGCGGCAGGCTATCGAGCGGGGCCAGAAAGTCGAAGCGGCCTGGAATGAAAAATTAGCGGCTTATAAACAGGCGTATCCGATGTTAGCCACCCGCTTCCAGCAATCTTTGGCCAGGCAATTACCCGGCGGCTGGCAGGAGGAGATTCCCTACTTTACCCCGGAGGACGGCCCCATTGCCACCCGCAAGGCAGCCGGGCAGGTGTTGAACGCCTTCGCCCCGACCATTCCCTGGCTTATCGGCGGCAGCGGCGATTTAGCCCCCTCGACAAAAACATTGCTCGATGAGGAGGGGTATTTCGAGGCCGGTCAATACAACAATCGAAACATCGCCTGGGGCGTGCGGGAACACGCCATGTGTGGCGCTTCGTCCGGGATGGCCCTGCATGGCGGTATCCGGCCCTTTGCCGCGACGTTTTTCGTCTTCACCGACTATGCCCGGCCGGCTATTCGGCTGGCGGCCTTGATGCAGTTGCCGGTCATTTACGTGATGACTCACGACTCCATCGGCCTGGGCGAAGATGGACCAACCCACCAGCCTATCGAACATCTGGCCTCGCTGCGAGCCATGCCTCACCTCTATCTCATTCGCCCGGCGGATGCCAACGAGGTCTCTTATGCCTGGCAAGCGGCAATAGAGCGCCAGGCGGGACCAACGATGTTGGTCTTGACCCGGCAAAGCCTGCCCGTTTTCGACCGCAGCCGGGTCGAAGCGGCAGAGGGCACGCTGCGCGGGGCTTACATCTTGGCTAAAGAAGAGGCTGACCAGCCGGATGTGATTCTAATCGCCTCCGGCTCCGAGGTGCAGGTCATCCTCGAAGCCCAAGAAAAATTGGCCGGGGAGAATATTGCCGCCCGTGTGGTCAGCATGCCCAGTTGGGAACTGTTCAAAGAACAGCCCCCAGCCTATCGAGACGAGGTATTGCCGCCAAGCGTCAAGGCCCGCCTGGCCGTCGAGGCTGGCGCTACATTTGGCTGGTGTGAATGGGTTGGCGATGAGGGCGACGTTATCGGCGTCGATCAATTCGGGGCCAGCGCCCCCGCCTCGGAGAATTTCAAGCAGTATGGTTTCACCGCCGAGAATGTGGTCAATCGGACCAAACAGTTACTCGGCGGTTAGCAGATAAGGAGCATTATCCATGAACCCCCTATTGAAATTAAAAAATTTCGACCAAAGTATATGGCTAGATTTTCTAAGTCGGGATATGCTCCTCTCGGATAAATTGCAAGCGTTAATCGATGAGGATGGATTGACCGGTGTCACCTCCAATCCGGCCATCTTCCGGAAAGCAATGGCTGAGAGCGAGGCATATGACGAGGCGATTCGGGTATCGGTCCAGAAAGGGAAAGATGTCAAAGGCATCTACGAAACGTTAGCCATTGAAGATGTGCAGCGAGCCGCCGATCTGTTCCGGCCCATTTACGAAACGAGCGAGAAACGGGATGGGCTGGTCAGCCTGGAGGTTTCGCCCCATCTGGCCTACGACACCGAAGCCACAATCAAAGAGGCCCACCGCCTGTGGAACGCCGTGGACCGGCCCAACCTGATGATTAAGGTACCGGCTACGAAAGAAGGTTTACCGGCTATTCATCAGCTTATCCGCGAGGGGATCAACGTCAACGTTACCCTTTTATTCAATCTAGCTCGTTATCGGGAGGTCATCGAGGCCTACCTGACCGGACTTGAGGCCAGAGCGAAAGCAAACGAACCGCTCAATCACATCACCTCGGTGGCCAGCTTTTTCCTGAGCCGCATCGACGTTCTGGTTGATCCTATTTTAGAAGAATTGAGAGATAAGGGCGGTCCCCAAGCCACCTACGCCAAAATGTTGCGTGGTCACGTGGCTATTGCCAATGCCAAAGTCGCCTATCAAATTTACCGGAAGGTCTTTGGCAGTGATCGTTTCCAAAGTTTGGCTATCAAGGGCGCTCGCTCTCAACGGCTGCTGTGGGGCAGCACCAGCACCAAAAACCCCGATTACAGCGATGTGATGTATGTCGAGGCCCTGATTGGGCCGGCCACAATCAACACGATGCCGCTCAAGACGCTGGAAGCCTACCGGGACCACGGTAACCCGCAGACCCGGCTGGTCAAGGGGGTGGAGAGTGCCGAACAGATGTTGACCAATCTTTCCCGGCTGGACATCGACATGAAAGAGGTGGGGCAGCAGTTGGAAGAAGAAGGCGTTCAGAAGTTCATCGACCCGTATGATGAACTGATGACGGCTTTAGAAGAACGAAGCAAAGAGTTCAAATAGAGCGATAGGAGATTTTACTGTGTCTTTTCAATTTATTCCCGGCGAAACAGTCGAGGTGCCGGAGATTCCATACCAGGCAGAAATTCAATTACCGCCCCACAAATCGGCCCTGGTCATCGTTGATATGCAGAATGATTTTGTCAAACCGGAGGGTCAGTTAGTGACCCCGGCGGCCATAGAAACGGTACCCCGCATCCAGGCCCTCCAGGAGCGGGCACGCAGCAGCGGTGTACCGGTCGTCTATACCCAGGATACCCATTTCGAGGGGGACTTGGAGTGGGAAATCTGGCCGGAGCATTGCCGTATCGGTACTTGGGGCTGGAAGATTATCGACGAACTGCGCCCCCACGAGAATGAGATTGTCTGCCAGAAGAGCCGTTACGACGGCTTTTACGGCACGTGGCTGGAACATTTCCTGAGCCACGTGTGGCAGGTGAAATATCTGGTTATCGTCGGCACGGTTGCCAATATTTGTGTGGCCCACACAGCCGCCTCCGCCGGATTACGCTGGTATCACATTGTGATCCCCGCCGACGGCATTTCCGCCCTGACCGAATTCGATCAGGCGTTGACCTTACGCCAGGCCTCAACCTTGTATGGGGGCGATGTGGTGCAATCGGTAGAGAACATTCAGTTTAGCGGATAGAATAGAGAGGTTAAAACGAAATTCCAAAGGAGGCAACAAACTTATGTTACGCAGTATAAATGAAATAATGAGTTATACGATTATGGATACCAATAATGAACTGGTCGGTCAGGTCCACGACTTCTATTTCGATGACTTGACTTGGACGGTGCGCTACCTGGTCGTCGATGTGGGCGTCTGGTTGCCGGGTCGCAGGGTGCTTATTTCCACGGCTCGGATCGATCAACCGGATGTGGGGGGGAGTGTATCGCTGCCGGTTCATCTGACCAAACAGCAAATCGAGAATAGTCCCACTATCGACGTTGACAAGCCGGTCTCTCGCCAGCAGGAAATCGAGCTGGCCGAATATTATCGCTGGCCCCGCTACTGGGATGATGTGACCTTCATCGATGCCCGGGCTGCCGGGATGAACCCGGCTGCCTACGTCCGCAGCGGCCAAGAGGTGGCCAGCGTCCCCAGCCAAGCCCCGCAAGAGGTGAAGCAAAAGACGACCGCCGCAGAGCAGCAAGGGGACCCTCATCTCCGCAGCGTGAAAGAGGTGACCGGCTACTATATCGAGGCCAGAGATGGCGACATCGGTCACGTCGAAGATTTCATCGTCGAGGATAAGAGCTGGATTATGCATTACCTGGTGATTGATACCAAAAATTGGTGGCCGGGGAAAAAGGTACTGGTCGCCCCGACCTGGATCGAGATTATCGACTGGGGCCGAACCAAGGTCCACATCGACCTCAAGCGGGAAACCATCAAAAACAGCCCGGAGTATGACCCGTCGATGCCGGTCAATCGGGAGTATGAGACCCGTCTGTATGACTTTTACGGCCGGCCTAAATATTGGTCGTAGGTAGGCAAAACGGAGGATAAGTAGACAGTCGGCCCCTCGATACGCCTTTACAATACTGAAGTTAGTTTGAAAATTAAACTTTTGCGGCAACACCCATCAGATGTCGTAGGGGTGAGGCAACTCGGAACGAAGGTTGTTTTCCAAAAGCATCGCCACACCGAGTTGCCTCACCCCTACCAACTAATTGCACAAATCCTGTTAGAAACGAGAGGAGATCAACCCATGCAAATCTTTAATAAAACAACCGTTGTCGGTTTATTTGGAAGCGACTATGAGATTGAAGAAGCTGTGGCCCAACTTCAGGAACATAACCTGGATCGGGGCAATGGAACCAAGCTGGAAATCATCGACGACAATCGCCTCAGTCAGGAGTTGCCGTCGGAGGCAGCCGGGCGCAAGGCAGTTCCCCAGCCGGGAACCAACGTGGCAGCCGGCGGCCCGGCGGTGCTGTTCACGCCGACCAAAGATGTCGGGACCGACAAAAACAATATCGAGCAGGGCGCTTATGACCTGCTGACCGACCGGGGGCTGGACAACGAAGAAGCCGCCTTCTATGCCCGGCACGTGGCCCGAGGCAACAAACTGGTCATTCTCGAAACTGAGGAAGAGAAGGCCGCCCAAGCCTCGGATATTATGCGAGCGGCCGGTGCCAGAACGTTAGAAGCGTAGACCGTCTGTGAAGCATAGCGGTATGACGAAAATTGTAACGTTGACGATGAACCCCACGCTGGACAAAAGCACCCACATCGAGCGGGTCGTGCCGGAGCAGAAATTGTATTGTGACGATTTGACCTATGAACCGGGCGGCGGCGGCATCAATGTGGCCCGGGCCGTTCATAAATTAGGGGGCGAAGCGCAGGCTATTTATACCAGTGGCGGCTCCACCGGCCAGACATTACGCACCCTGCTGGATCAAGAAACGTTGAATCATACGCCCATCCCTGTCGAAGATTGGACTCGCGAGGGATTGACGGTCTCAGAACATTCTTCGGAGCAGCAGTATCGCTTCAATATGCCGGGGCCGGTCCTCAAAAAAGAGGAGTGGGAAGGCTTTCTCCGGGACGTGAAGGCTCTCGATCCCCGCCCGGATTACATTGTCGCCAGCGGCAGTTTGCCCCCCCAGACCCCGACCGATTTCTATGCCCGCTTAGCCCGCTTTGCTCAGGAGAAGGACATCCGGCTCATCCTGGATACAAGTAACCAGGAAGCCATGTGGGCGGCGCTGCATGCAGGGGTCTATTTGATAAAACCCAACATTCGGGAATTTCGACAACTGGTCAACAGCGAATTGGAGACGGAGCAGGAGCAAGAGAGCAAAGCCGCCGAATTTGTGGCACGGGGCTACAGTGACGTCGTCGTCGTCTCTCTAGGCGCGGCGGGGGTCCTCCTGGTCACGGCGGAAGGGTGTGACCGGCTGCGAGCGCCAACGGTGTCGATCAAAAGCAAAGTTGGGGCCGGCGATAGTACCGTCGGTGGCCTTACTTTTGGCTTAAGTCAGGGCAAATCGCTACACGAAGCAGTGCGCTTCGGCGTAGCTGCCGGTGCGGCCGCCGTCACCACGCCGGGCACGGAACTGTGCCGCCTGGAGGATGTCAAGCGGCTGTACGCCCAGATTTCTGAGAATTAGGGTCAAATGATAAAAATCCGACATAGAGAAAAGGAGACGACTATGACAAAAGTAGCCATCAATGGCTTGGGCCGAATCGGCCGGGCCGTGTTCAAGATTATTTTGGAAACTCCCGAATTAGAGCTGGTCGCCATCAACGATTTGGTGCCGGCCGACAATCTGGCCTATTTACTGAAGTATGACACCGTGTATGGCCGGTATGACAAAACAGTAAACCACGAAGAGAGCGTCATTATGGTCGATGGTCAAAAATATCCGGTCCATAGCCAGAAAGAGCCGGCCAAATTGCCGTGGGGTACGCTGGGCGTTGACATCGTTTTTGAATGTACCGGCCTCTTCACCACGACCGAAGATTTGGGTAAACATCTCAAAGCCGGGGCTAAAAAAGCCATCCTCTCCGCGCCGACCAAGAGTGATGATATGCCGACCATCGTCCACGG
>CAZWZZ010000133.1:0-2177 GCA_964638395.1 uncultured Caldilineaceae bacterium | reverse complement strand
TCACCGAGCGCCCGACCAGCGTCGAGGAGATTAACGATATCTTTACCGAGGAATCCAACACCGAAAAATATCGAGAGGTTATCAGCGTCTCTGACGAGCCGATTGTATCCTCGGATATCGTCGGCGACCCCCGCGCTTCGATCATCGACCTGGGCATGACCCAAGTGGTCGATGGCGACCTGGTCAAGCTCATGAGTTGGTACGACAACGAGTGGGGCTACGCCAACCAGATGGTCCGCGAGGCGGTGCAGATGGCCCAGGCCAACGGCCGAACCGCCCCTATCGCCGAGCGCCAGATCGACGAAAAAGTGCAGGCCAGTCCCGGTTAAGATTAGTTTACAGAAAGGAGTACCCAATGACTAAAGACAGAGAAACCTATCTCAAAGAGTGGAAAACCCGCCTGGAAGAAGGCAAGAGTGACATTGACCACCTCCAGGCTAAGATGGCCAAATCCCAGCCGGCGGATCATAACCCGACGATGGATGATTTTATCGAGGCCCTCAAACGTAATTGGACAGAGCGAGAGCAGGAGTACAAGGAGCTGGAAAAACAGAGCGGCGAAGCCTGGGAAGTGTTGAAAGAAGGGTTCGTTAAGTCATTCAGAGAGCTGGAAAGTGCAATCAAAGAGGCGACCACTAAATTTGGTCAGGAAAGCACCTCTGAAAAATAAAATAAACAATGCAGGAATTCTTCCTTAATTTCAATCCGTTAGTCCAAACTATGTTCGGCACCGGCTTTACCTGGGGCATGACGGCTCTGGGGGCGGCTGTCATCTTTACCCGGCGGGAGTTGAGCAACAAACTGCTCGATTGGATGCTTGGCTTCGCCGCCGGGGTGATGATCGCGGCCAGCTACTGGTCGCTGCTGGCCCCGGCCCTGGATATGTCCCAGGATCGGGCCGTGCCGGTCTGGTTCCCCGCCGCCGTCGGCTTTTTGGTCGGCGGTATTTTTTTGCGGGGCGTCGATAAGGTTGTGCCTCACCTGCACATCAGCGCCCCGGAGGAGGAGACGGAGGGCATCAAGACAACATGGCAGCGGACCACTTTGCTCATTTTCGCCATTACGTTGCATAATATCCCCGAGGGCCTGGCCGTTGGCGTCGCCTTTGGGGCTGCGGCGGCTGACTTACCGTCGGCGACGGTGGCCGGGGCCATCGCCCTGGCCCTGGGCATCGGTATCCAAAACTTTCCCGAAGCCATCGCCGTAGCCATGCCCCTCCGTCGAGCGGGCTTGTCCCGCCCCAAAAGTTTCTGGTACGGCCAACTATCCGGCTTCGTCGAGCCGCTAGGCGGCCTCATCGGGGCGGCGACAGTTCTCTACTCCCGCGCTCTCCTGCCGTATGCCCTGGCCTTCGCCGCCGGAGCGATGATCTTCGTCGTCGTGGAGGACATCATTCCCGAATCCCACCGGCGGGGCAATGTCGATCTGGCCACGATGGGAGCGATGATCGGCTTCACGGTCATGATGGTTCTGGATGTCGCCTTTGGGTAAAAGGGGGATGGTTCATATCCCCAAGAAATTCGGTGGTCAACGTCGTAAAACGTAAGACGCAAAACGTAATGATTTTGATAAAATAACGTCTTACGTTTCACGTTTTACGGGGTGAGGTTACGCAACCTGGCGGGTAAAAAAGTGTCAACTTATTCTGAACCAGCCCACTTTTTCGAGAAAGTGACCCACATTCAGCCGGTCAAGCTGCTCGTTCTGGGGTATATAACCCTGACGCTGCTTGGCTTTGCCCTGCTTTCTATCCCCCTCTTTCATCAGAGCCGGATCAACCCCCTCGACAATCTATTTATGGCCACCTCCGCCATCTCCACCACCGGCCTGGGGACGATCAGCGTGGCCGACAATTACAACCTGGCCGGGCAGGTGGTCATTGCGCTGCTCATCCAGATCGGCGGTATCGGCTATATGGCCATCGGCTCTTTCGCCATTCTCGGTATCAAGCGGGATGTTTCCCATCTGGAAGAGGATTTAATCAAGAGCGACTTCAGCCTGCCGGATGATTTCGACACCCGCTCCTTCATCCAAAACGTCATCCTTTTCTCTCTGGCCGCCGAAACGGTCGGCGCGGTCATCCTCTACCTGATCTTTCGGGGGGCCGGAGAAGCCAATCCACTGTGGCAGGCCATCTTCCACAGCGTGTCGGCCTTTTCCACCGCCGGGTTCAGCCT
>CAZWZZ010000132.1:10456-10974 GCA_964638395.1 uncultured Caldilineaceae bacterium | reverse complement strand
GCTCTATCTGCTGTTAATGGCTCTGGCTGTACTTGGATGCCGACTTCTGAGGATATCAACTGCACCGTATCTGATATCAGTTCCACCCTCGCCACGCTAAATCTGGTGGTTGAAACCAGCCCCACTTATAACGGTAATTTAACTAGCCTAGTTACGGTCGAACCGGCCGGGGGGGCTGTCGATCCAAATCAAGAGAATAATAATGATGGGCCTGTTGTAGTCACGGTAATCAAAAATGATACAGCGCCATCCGTTTATTTGCCCCTAGTTGTCAAATAGGTTTTGAAGAAAACTTCCTGACACTAAAAATACCCAAGGAGTACTCTGTACATGTCCGGCTTTGCTCTCATACACGACTCGCAAAATCCGATTAACCCACAAGATCATGGCTTTTTAGCGTTCAAAAAAGCTGTCTCTGATTATAAACATCTTGGTTCAGATTGCTCTGAGATATCAGGTCAACAATGTGTGGCTGTAAAATTTGATACCCATGCCTCTTTACATCGACATATCACGAT
>CAZWZZ010000132.1:0-10446 GCA_964638395.1 uncultured Caldilineaceae bacterium | reverse complement strand
GGTTCCTGGCTGTTAGCAGTAGGGACCGTTCTAAAAGAGAATAGCAATACAAACGATGGAAATCTTGATTATTTGTTGACTGATTATCTTGAGAGGGGCAACTTGGCTTTTCAAGTCTTAGATGGGCCGTTTGCCCTGATTGTGTATCACAAGCCGGCCAATAAACTGGCAATCGTAAGTGATCATTTAGGGCTAATCTCAATCTTCCACGCTCGCCGAGGAAATAGGGTTTATGTGGCAACATCTGCTTTGGCCATCGCCCAAGCGGTACAGGCTACACCCAGCGAATACGGAACCTATCTTTTTTTAACCACCGGGATGGTCATGGGTAAAGCGACACTCTGGAACGAGGTTGAACGTCTTTCCGCAGGAACAGTCTTGGAAATCACCCCCGCTGGTAACACCGAGTCAGTCTACTGGTCGCCGACTGTAAAAGATAAAATCACCAACCTATCCTTAACAGAAACGGTCGATTGCGCCTCTGACATCTTGACTCGATTGACCAAACATCATCTTAAAAGAGAAGGTAAAACTTGGGTTGATTTGACCGGAGGATTTGACTCTCGCCTGGTGGCAATGATAATGGACGATTGTGGGCTTCCTTTCAAAGGTAACTGTCAAGGCCCGGAGGACTCCCCTGATATAAGAATATCGTCTTATATTGCCAAAAATTTGGGATGGGATTATCAACAATTCACTTTACCTGAAGATTGGGGGGAGAAGCGGGCCGAGAGCCTGTTTCGGGCGTTAGGTAAAGGGGATGGTCATCTTGATGTATTTAAGCTAACCAGTGTTCTCTGGAATCAAGACCAACGGGCATTAGAATACAGTACCCCCGTCTGGGGTTTAGGCGGAGAGGTATGGCGCGGCACGATCTGGAAGCAGGAGTTTTGGAATATTGGGATCACTCCGATTGTGAATTATGATCGTTTGGTAGATTACAGATTGATAGGTTCTGTCGACAAAACAATTCTGAGTGATGCAAGTAAAGTGGGTTGGATCCGTGAAGAGTTAAAATCTCTCCTAAAGACAGTTGGGGATCGTTATGCCGATGCCCCCAACACCGTCAAACTGGATTGTATCTTTGCCTTCAAGACGACTGGTCATACAGGTAGTCATATCTCAGCCGTAATGGGACTACAAAGGGCAATTGTACCTCTTTTCTTCAAGGAAGGGATAACATTTGCCATCTCAACTCATTACAAATGGCGCAACCACAGTCGTTTAGTCCGGCACCTAATAGAGAAGATGAATCCTATATTAGCCAATTTTGGAACAACAGACGGAGGTCCGGCCTTGCCGATGCGGCTCACCAATTTGCATAAATTTAAGCCTTACTGGATGCAAATTGGTAAGCAACTGGTGCGAAAAACATCACGCAAATTGATAGGCCGTAACCTATTACCCGCACCTCGTAGCGAATTTGATAGCTACCCTATAACGCGATGGCGTCAAACCACCTTGGATTATATCGCCCAAGATAGTCTCCTAAATTACGATCAAATGCACTCCGCTCGCCTGTACGATGCTAGAAGTTTTACGGATTTTGTTGAGCGAGCGCGAACTGAAGAATTTGCTCAAGAAACCTTTTTAAGCCGAGTCCTGACGTTAGAAATGGCCTTGCGTTCAGTTGGAGCATCCTTCTAAAATATTGAGCTTAATTCCCTTATTTCCACAATAAAAACAGGTCTTAGTTATGCAAGAAAACAACCTCAAAGTTATGCACATTATTCACAATCTGAGACGAGCCGGGGCCCAAGAAGTCGTTCGTATTTTAAGTGAATACTTAGTCAAGGATGGATGCGTGCCAATCGTTTGCACTTTTATAGATGGGCCTATTGGTCGCGATCTAGAAAAGTTGGGGATTCAGGTAGAAGTACTAAGACCTCGACGTTACAGTATTCTAGCCTTACCTTGGTTTATTATCGACCTCATACATATCCGTCAAGAATTAGTTCAATTGGTAAAAAAGCACGAGATTGACATTATTCAAACACATATACTAGAAATGTTCGATTTTTTGGTCCTAACTCTCAAATTCAGTACCGATCTTAAAATTGTTCTGTGGACTGTTCATAATGTCGATTTTTTACCAACGGAAAAGAACTGGTTACTGAAACCGAAAAGGGTCGTATATCGCCTATTATATCGTTTGATGGCTCAGGGGGTTAGTAAATTTATTGCCGTATCGGATGAGGTACGGGAGGCCGTCATTAGCCAAATCGGGATTATCCAGGACAAGGTCATAACCATAGCCAACGGTGTGGATGTGAAACGTTATGAATGTATTGATGACGGAACCCTACTTCGCCAACATTTAGCTCTCGAATCCGACTCTAGATTAATTACAGTTGTGGGCAGGCTGACAACCCAAAAAGGGCATTGTTATCTTATAACCGCTGCTGCCGATGTGTTATTTCATCATCCAAATGTACATTTTCTATTTGTTGGCGAGGGGAAGCTAAAAGAGTCGTTACAGGCTCAAGCGCAGACGTTAGGAGTCTCAGAGCATATTCATTTTTTGGGGATGCGTCATGATGTCCCAAATATCTTAGCCGCCTCTGAAATATTTGTTCTGCCATCACTATGGGAAGGATTATCTATAGCTCTGATTGAAGCGATGGCTGCCAGTAAGCCAATTGTAGCCACATCTGTATCCGGAACTAATGAGGTGATGGAGAATAACAAAACCGGTTTGATTGTTTCACCCGGTGACAGCCAAGCATTAGCCGAAGCTATCATCGAGATGTTGAACAATTCAGAACAAGCTCAAGCAATGGGCAAAGCGGCTAAAGAACACGTAGTTACACATTATAGCGCTCAAAAACAGGCGGATGAGCATATGGCCCTATATCGACGCTCGTTGAGTCAATCTTAATCTTTCCAGAGGAACCTCGTTTTTATGCCAGACGTTAAAAAACCAATTTTTATTATCGGCACCGGACGGTGTGGATCGACCATTTTTCACGAGATTTTTTCTCACCATCCTCAAGTGGCCTGGCTATCCCGATGGTGTGTCAAATATCCGACAAAACCCCACATCAATCGGTTAGCCTTGCAACTGTTGGACTCACCGCTTCCCAGCTACCTTGTCAGGAAACGGGTCTATCCGGTTGAGGGGTATAGCTTTTGGGAGAATTATGCCCGAGGTTTTGCCGAACCGCACCGCGATCTTCTAAAAGAGGATGTCACCCAGAAGACAAAAAAGAAGGTTCAGCGTGTTATGGCTGAAATGTTAACAAAAAAGAGAGAGCGGCTGATGATCAAAATAACCGGTTGGCCTCGAGTCGGTTTTTTGAAAGAAATATTTCCCGATGCCAAATTTATTCACGTTTATCGGGATGGCCGAGCGGTTGTCAACTCTCTGGTCGATGTTTATTTCTGGTCGGGCTGGCGTGGGCCAGACAATTGGCGTTGGGGTGAGTTGACGGCAGAACAACGAAATCGATGGGAAAATTTCCATAAATCATTTGTGGCCTTAGCTGCGATTGAGTGGGAAATTTTGATGGAGGCTTATGACCAGGCGAAACAACAGATCCCGCAATGTGACTTTATGGAAATTCCCTATGAAGAACTTTGCCAAGAGCCAATAAAAACTTTCCAAAAAGCCATTGAATTTAGTGAATTAGAGTGGTCTTCTCAATTTGAGGCACGGGTCAAAACATTTTCTCTAAAAAACACAAATTATAAATGGCAAAAAGACCTGAGTGAAGAACAACAACATATCCTTACCGAATGTCTTGGCCCCACATTGAGGCGATATGGATATGCTTAATTTGGACAGAGATTATTAGCTGAATTTCAATTCGCAAGAATCGAGGTAACTTTTATGACTTCAAAATCAGCCCCTATCGCTTACATAACCCAGCAATTTCCCAGTCTAACCACAACTTTTATTTATCGAGAAGTTCTGGCTCTCCGTAAAGTTGGGTTTAATATCAATACTTTTGCGATATGGAAACCCAACGTTGACAAACTGTCTGATGAGTCTAAGCATTTGGTGGATAGTAGTTTTTATGTTTTTCCGATGTCGCGCACCAAATTTCTAATGGCACATTTATATTTTTTGATGACTCATCCGATCAAATATATCAGCACTTTTTTCTTTCTTTTGACAAGACCGGGCGAGTCTATGGCCAACAAAAAACGAACTTTCTTTCATTTTTTTGAAGCAATTTATTTGGCTTTGGATGCCAAAAGAGAAAATATTCGACATATCCACGCCCATTTTACTGTCAATGCGGCTACTATCGCTTTCATTATTGCTCGGATGTTGGATATTTCTTTCAGTATGACCGTTCACAATAACATCTTTACCGACCGTATTATACTGAAGGAAAAAGTAAAAGCGGCTAAATTTATGATCGTTATCTCAGAATTTAGCCGAGATTTTCTGTTGAATTTATTTCCGCAGGAAAACCTAGAGCCTAAATTTCACATCGTTCATTGTGGTGTTTCCCCCGATGATTTTCAGCCGGCAGCCCACAAAACGGCCAATCAACGCCCCCTGATTTTTTCTGTTTCACAATTAGCCGAAAGAAAAGGGTATCCTGTTCTGCTGGAAGCCTGTAAAATTCTAGCAGAACGAGGCTGTGACTTCGATTGTATGATTGCCGGCGATGGGCCTGAGCGAGCCATATTAGAGCGGCTCCGAGAGGAATATCATCTCCAGGATAGGGTTCAACTGTTGGGCATTGTTTTTCAAGAGCAACTTGTCGATTATCTCAACCAAACCGATATTTTTGTCTTGCCATGTGTCACAGCCGCGAATGGGGATATGGATGGCGTTCCAGTAGCCCTGATGGAAGCAATGGCTATAGAACTACCTGTGATTTCAACCTACGTTTCCGGCATTCCAGAATTAATCGAAGATGGTCAAAGTGGCTTGCTGGTCGAAGAAAAGGATGCTGTTGCCTTAGCAGAGGCGATACAGCGCCTCTTGGAAGATCGAGAATTAAGGCAAAACCTTGGAAAAGGGGGGCGGTGTAAAGTTTCTCAAGCGTATAATATCTTTGACAATGCCGCCCAGTTAGCTTCTCTGTTCGAACATCATCTACAAACTAAATAATAGGGTTAATCCTCATTCTTATAAGGTATTACCAAAATGTCTAATTCTAACCGTTGGGTATTTATTGCTTGGGCACCTCATGGCCGAAGAACCGAGTCATTGGCCAGAGAGCTGGGCGCTAAATTATATTTCATTCATTATTTGAAATTTCAAAGTCCGTCCTATGCGCCTGTCAAGTACATTCTTCAATCTCTCCGAACTTTGCAGGTTCTTTTTGTAGAGCGTCCAGATGTTGTCTTCGTCCAAAGTCCCCCCTTTGTTTGTAGCTTGATGGTTTATCTATATTGCTTCATAAGCGGGACACGTTTTGTCCTCGACCATCACAGTGCCTCTTTTGCAGCGGCCTGGGATTGGGCCTTACCGGTTCAAAAGTTTCTGGCTCGACGCGCTGTGACCAATATCGTCACCAATCAATACTGGGCTGACATGATACAAAATTCTTGGTCCGCAAAAACGTTTATTCTAATCGACCCGTTACCAGTAGTAGAGGGAAAAGAGGAGTTTGCAGTTGATCCGGGCTTCAATGTTGTCTTCATCAACACATTCGCCGATGACGAACCGACAACAGAGGTTGTCGAAGCAGCCTCTCAATTGCCGGATATTCACTTTTATATTACCGGTAATACGAAACGAATGTCTATAGACTTCTTTGAGAATGTACCAAACAATGTTACGTTTACCGGTTTCTTGCCTGATGCTCAATACTTTGCCCTACTCCGGGCCGCGCAGTCAGTGATGACCTTGACGACTCGTGACTATACCTTACAAGGCGGTGGCTTCGAGGCAATCTCATTGGGGAAACCCCTCATTACCTCCCACTGGCCTTACCTCCAACGGCTCTTTTCAAAAGGAACAGTTTATGTTGCTAATTCTGTTGATGGTATTCGAGAGGGTGTTTTAGTAGCTAAAGAAAAACACAAATCCCTAGAAGAAGAAATGCTTGCTTTTCAACAAGATAGCCAAAAAACATGGAATGACCAATTTACACAATTGAAACAGATGATTATCAAACCATAGTTTTACAATTTTACCCCGCAATAAAGTGCTATTTGTTAGGACGAGGGAATAATTATGAAAATACCCTCTTTTCGTGCGGTTAAACGAAAATTGATAAAAGTGATAGTTCGCTTTCTCCCTGGTTATAAGATCAGAGCATCTTTACTACGTAGTTGTGGTTACGTGATTGGTAAACAAGTGATGATTGGGGAAGATTTTATTATCGGTGAGACAGGTCGCAATCTTTCTGTCAGAGTATTTATTGGAGATCGAGTTGCTATAGCCCCGAGGGTGACACTAATAACCATCTCAGGCCCTAATGACTCACGATTGCGGGAAATTTATCCGGCAAAGTCAGGAAAAATCATTATCGAAAATGATGCCTGGATCGGCGCTGGCGCGATCATTCTGCCGGATGTTACGATTGGCGAAGGAGCGATTGTAGCGGCGGGAGCGGTCGTAACCAAGGATGTTCCTCCTTACACCGTGGTTGGTGGTGTTCCCGCCCGGCCAATCAAGCGGATCGATTTTGAAAAGGGTGAATTTTTACCAATCACGAAATAGATGACTTTATTTCTATTGACCAATGCTTATCAATATTCAACAAGCTCCTGAGATTTAAGATTATAATGAATATAGCCAATCCTATTTCTATAGCTCTAAAAGGCAAAGGCCCTGTCACCCTTCTTAAAAGAGTTAGAACGATTAGCAAACGATACGGTATCAATGCGGGAAAGATGGACCGTGCGCTCAAGCAACTCTCTAAATTACTACAAGAGTTTGATTGCCGCGCCACCCTACCCATCACAACCGTCGCCTTGGGCCGGAATGGGTCGGTTATCCAAAAATACCAAGCTCAAGGTATAGAATTCGCCATTCATGGTTATCGTCACATCGACCACTCGCAACTATCCGCAGCAGAGCAAGAAGACCAGTTTCGTAAAGCACGCCAAATCTTTCAAAAACACGGCATTCATTGCCACGGCTTTCGCTGTCCCTACCTCCGTTGGAACGAAGGAACCCTTGTGGCTTTGAGCAATGTCAATTTTGCCTATGATAGTAGTAATAGCCTGGTATGGCCGGTTGATGAGCGACACACTACAGACAGCTACTATCGCGCTCTGGAATTTTATGGGGCTCACCCCGCCACAGACTATCCGGCTATACCCAGCTTAGATACGGAAAAAAATTTGGTGCGTATCCCCTATTGCCTTCCCGACGATGAGTCGCTGGTTGAAAGATTAGTGTGGGACTCGCCCAGTGAGATGGATGCCATCTGGCCGGCGATGTTTCATCAAATTCATAGCCAGGGAGAGTTATTCAATCTTGGCCTTCATCCGGAGCGAACGGCTGAATGTACAGCCGGTCTGAAAGCTACGATGCAGGCTATTCAGGCGGTTGCCTCAGAAGTGTGGCGAGCGCGGCTCGATGAGATTGCTCAATGGTGGCGAGAAAGATACGAAACAAAAATAAATATTACTAAAGTAGATCATGATCGATTAAGATTATGTATTGATGGCCCCGACGGGACCACGTTACTGCTCCGTTCTCTGGAGACAAAAACCGCAACTGATCCCTGGTTTGATGGGTATCAACGGGCTAGTGAAACACCTTGTATTATTCAAACCGACAAGCGACCTTTTATTGGCGTTTCGCCGGAAAGTACGCCTGATTTAACCCTTTTCTTGAAACAACAAGGCTACATTGTCGAAACTTCATCAGACGCGGCCTCCTATTCATTCTATTTTGATCGTCCCATTTTTTCACGTGAAGAGGAACGAGTCTTAATTGAACAGATCGAAGGCCAGAATAGTCCCTTAGCCCGTTTAGGACGATGGCCACATGGGACACGCAGTGCATTCTGTGTTACGGGGGATATAGATGCTTTAACAATGTGGGATTATGGCCTGCGTTTTTTCGGACATTAAATTATCAAATAGATTATCAATTAGTTCAAGTTCAGTTATCAATTTTTCATCACATTCAATCTTCAACACAAAAATTATTAAACATCGACAACTCGACTCACACCACCACAACACCAAAATGGAGAAGACATGAATTTGATAAGGCTTTTATCCGCTTGGGCCATTGCTATCGCCCTATTATTAGGTCAAATGACACTTTTTTCAGCACAAGTCACTGGTTTGTTCCATTCTAGCGATGAAGTCAAAAATAGTTCCTCCCCGGCTTCAAAACCAAATAATTCTATTCGATCTATTACTGAGCAGAAAAAGGAAAGGATAACATATCAGAACGTTTATTCAGATGTTTACCCTATTCATCCTGGGTTTCCTGTATCGATACCGGGCAGAGTCAACAGATCCTCTCCTACCATTGTCGATTTAGAAAATGATGGCAATAACGAACTATTCGTGGCGACTTATGGCGGTGAAGTATATGCCTGGGATGCCTCCGGTAGTTTGCTCAATGGCTATCCGTTATCAACCGGGGGACCTATTATTGGGCACCTGGCTTTCGGGGATGTCAATAATGACAACCTGTTAGAAATTGTGGCTGGGGTTAGTACAATAGAAAGTGGTCAACAAGGAAAGGTTTACATCTGGCAATCTGATGGAAAACTTTTAGATAATTGGCCCAAAAGTATAGCCCGCTTCGGTGATGTAAGACCATCTCGAGTCAGCACGGTCGTTATCGAAGATATCGACGGTGACAATGAACTGGAAAACAACGCCGGTACAAACAACAATGTTCTCGGCATTCCTGACCCACCTGATGCTGTCCCTGATCTTTATGTTTGGGACTATACAGGTAATTTGATGGATAATAGTTCTTGGCCGGCAGAAGATAGGCCGGCCATATTGGGCACAATTGCTGTAGGCGATCTCAATTCAGATGCTAGTCCCGACATTATTGTCGGGCGGGACTATCACGGGTTGTTTGCTTATGATAATCAAGGTGTTAATTTGCCGGGTTGGCCGCTACTCACATTCCTTACCCAAGACAATAATTATAGTGACGAGCCACGCATCGAGTATAAGCTGGCGACACCTACTCTGGCCGATCTCGATAATAACGGCAAATTTGAATATATCGTGGCCGGTATACGAAAATCGTCTACATCGACACAAGTCATCAACACTGATGTGTTAGTCTTCGAGCCGGATGGCACACGTAGCTCAGGCTGGGAAATACCGGCGAGTGGCGCAGGTTTGACGGGTACTCTGTCTTCAATGCAGCAAGGTATAGCCATCGCCGACATCAACAGTGACAACCGTCTTGATATTATTGTTACGACTCAAGATGGCTGGATCCGATCATACAAGTATGACAAAACACTCTTGTGGGAATTTGATTATGCCCAAGATGAAATGATTTATGGAACAGAGGCAGTAATTGGCGATATCGACCAAGACAACCTGTACGAGGTAATCTTTGGCGCATACGAAGATGAGCCTGGCCTCGGCGAATCGGTTGGGTTATGGATTCTCGAAGATGATGGCACACCTAAATTTGAGACCCCTTTACCGGTAGATGATGACTTAGGTATCAAAGCACCTCCATCATTAGCGGATTTTGATAATGATGGGTTATTGGAAATTATAGCTGCTTCCAGGCAGGGCAAAATCTATGTCTGGGACACACCCTCCCCTTTTAACCCCTTTCGATTGCCCTGGTCAATGGCCCGCCATGATCTCCAACGGACGGGGTCGTTTGATGATGCTCGCTTCGATGCCGTTAAAACGGCCAGTTCGTATCTGACCAAGCAGGGGGAGGTTGTGACTTATACTGTCCGTATGGAACGAACCGATGCCCCTTTAACTTATACAGTCCAGTTGACAGACATTATTCCAAGCAGTCTAAACTACATCTCCGGTACGCTAACGGCCACACAAGGCATAGTCAACGATGATCTAACGCCAACCTTGAGCTGGTTGGGGCGGTTATCTGACACAAATCTGTTGACCATCACCTACAGCGTTTTTATTACCACCGAGGTGCAAATGCAACCGATCACCAATGTAGCGATGATTGACTCGCTTGCGACCGGACTATTCACCCGAACAAGTGTCATCTTTGCCAACCCCGAAGAGATTTATTTGCCTAATATTTTCAAAGAATTCCAATAAGTTTTGAACTTTAACCTATACTTACTTAACTTACTTCACATCAGAAAAACATCAGCAAAGGAAGGATTAAATCTATGACAACGATTAGTGTTTTTGGACTCGGCTATGTAGGAGCAGTTTCGGTAGCCTGTCTCGCTGATAATGGACACAATATTATTGGTGTCGATGTCAACCCCACGAAAATCGAAATGATAAATCGGGGACACAGCCCGATTATAGAAGAAGGTCTGGGGGAGCTGCTAAAAAAGGGGGTTGATGCTGGAAGAATTAAAGCCACATCTGATCATCGTC
>CAZWZZ010000131.1:0-10982 GCA_964638395.1 uncultured Caldilineaceae bacterium | reverse complement strand
TGCTTTTGGGGAGAGCGCATGCCTGATAATGAGACAAAATTAAGTAGTACGACCACCGCCTTAAACCTACGCCAACATCTTGAACAGTTAGCCACCCACCTCCCCGACTTAGCCGACACCACCCACCCCCTCGGTCAACTGTGGCAGGCCATCCACCAAGATTTAGAGAGCTTGACGCAGGAAAATCGGTTACAAGCCCTGGTGTCCGAGACGATGACCGATCTATCCGAAATTACCGATACGATTGCCGGGGTCGAGCATCTAGCCCAAACTATTACCCATCTATTACAGAAACGCTTCGGTTTTCATTACGTCGGTATTTTTCTACTCGATGAAACTGGTGAACAGACCAAACAGCAGGCCAGCGTTAGCCGCTATCCTATTGCAGACACAAAATTCAGCTTGCCGATTGACCCCGAAACAACCATCGGACGGGCTACCCAAACACACCAAACCATTGTCACCGTCACAACCGAAGAAACCGCCGCACAACACAGTGCCTATGTCGATCCGCCACCTACGCCTTTTATCGAAATCGTGGCCCCTCTGGCCAGCCGGGGTGAGACACTGGGAACCTTGATTCTGTTGGGCACGACGCCGACAAACTTGCAAGTCGGCCAGGTCTGGAGCGATTTGTTGCAACCTGTTGCCACCCAGATAGCCAATGTTTTGCAGACCGCGCAACTGTTTGCCACGATTGATCGACAACTGGAGCAAATGGCCGCCCTGTATCATATTAGCCTCCAGATGGGCGGACATTTCCAGGTAGACCTCCAGTTGGATGACCATCACCTCGATTTTAGCACCATTCTGGATGATGTGGCTCAGTTGAGCTTACAGTTAGCCAACGCCGATGCCAGTCTGGTGCGGTTGATGGTCCCCCCAGACCTGCAACACGCATCCATTACAAAAGTGGCTTCGAGTCAATCATATCCCATTGAGTCGTCTCAACTACAGGAAACCGAGGCGTCGTTAAGTCGTAAAGTGGCTCGATCTAAACAGGTTGTTTTAGCAAACAATTGGCCCCAGCATCCGCTCGCCGAGGCCTATCCGGTGATGACCCTCTCCGGTCACGAAATCTTGGCGATTATGAATGTGCCGCTTGTGTTACAGAACAAAACAATCGGCACAATCGCAGTATACAGTTTTACCAAGCCCCAGGCTTTCAACGAGAGCGACTCGCACATCGTGTCCCTGCTCGCTTCGCAGGCGGCCATCGCCATCGAAAACACGCATCTGTTCAACCAGGCGGAAAATACGAGCCGCTTTTTGAAAGCCATCATCGAACATATTCCCGACCCTATTTTTATCAAAAATAGAAATCATACCTGGATTGAAATGAATCAAGCCAACGCTGAGGTCATCGGTCAGCCTTATGAGCAACTCATTGGGAAGACCGATCACGATTTTTTCCCCCAGGAATTGGCGGATGAGTTTTACGAGCGGGATGACAAGGTCTTCAAGACCAATCAATCGCTGACCGTTGAGGACAAAACCGTTTGGGCCGATGGGCAGGAACATGTCGCCTACACCCGTCTCATCCCGGTTCCCAGCAAAGCGGAACATCCCGACTATCTCCTCGGTATCACCCACGACATCACCGAGCGTAAAACTCGTGAATTGGAGCGGGAGAGATTACTGAGTGAGATGGCGATGCTTTACAATGGCAGCCAAGCCATCGCCAACGCCCTCAGCGAAAAGCAAATTTTCGATGCTCTCTTTCAACAAATACGCACCCAGGACCCGACGGAGATATTGACTTACTATTTCCGACACGTCGATGGCGAGCCTATCTGGGCCGAGTTAGCCGCCCATTGGCAGATCGAAGCGCCCCGCCAATTGAAATCGTCCCTCACGACGGAGAACCATATCTATTTACCAGACTCGCCCCAAACCGAGTGGTTAACCACGCAAGAGCCTGTTTTTATTGAAAATATGACCACCGCTAAGGGGATGGAAATAATTATGTCTGAACAGTGTAGCCATCGTCACGTTCAATCTCTGGCGATTTTGCCCCTCCGAACAACCAGCCAGGCGATTGGTGTCACGCTTATCTGTTTCACCGAACCCTATACATTTACGACAACGATCAAGCGTTTTTGGCGGGCGATGGTCGATCAGGCGGCTATCTTGCTGGCCAACCGCCAACTGATTCAGGGCGTCACCTCGCGGGCGATGCAGATCGAGACAGCGGCGGAAGTGGCCCGGACAGCCAGCTCCATCCTCGACGTCCAACAACTGCTCAACGCTGCGGTCCAACTTATCCGTGATCGCTTCGATCTCTACTACGTCGGTGTTTTTCTGGTTGACGACCAAAATGAATGGGCCATCTTACGGGCCGGAACCGGCGAGGCTGGCCGCATCCAGCTTGCCGACAATCATCGCTTGAAGATCGGCGGCGAGTCGATGATCGGCTGGGCATTAGCCAATATGAAGGGACGCATCGCTCTGGATGTGGGCAAAGAGGCTGTTCATTTTCAAAACCCATATCTACCGGAAACTCGCTCCGAGATTGCTCTGCCCCTCATTTATCGGGGGCAGGCTATCGGCGCGCTCACCGTCCAGAGTACGGAACCGGCCGCCTTTAGCCAACAGGACACCATCTTTCTACAAACAATGGCCGACCAACTGGCCAACGCCATTGAAAATGCCCGCCTCTTCGAGCAAGCACAGCAGGAAATCGCGGAACGGGAGCGTGCCCAACAGGAAGCACAACAGCGGAACGAGGCCCTGGCCGCCGTCAACCGGGTGGCCCAGGCCGCAACGACCAGCCTCGATCTCAAGGTCATCCTCCGGGAGATTCTGCAAGAAGTGACTCACATTTTTGGGATCGGCTCCAGTGGTGTGGCTCTTTTAAACGAGGATAGAACCTCGTCTCAGATCGTAGCCACCTATTCTTCAGACGAGTCCTTGCCGGACGAAACAGGGACTCTAATCCCGATGGAAAATAATCCCTCCTCTCAAAAAGTCCTCGAAACGGGCAAGACGTTGGTCGTGCCCAATGCACAAACCAACCCGTTGACCCAACCGGTGCATGATCTGATGCGCCGGCGGGGTATCCACGCCATTATGATTACGCCGCTCAAAGTACGGGATAAGGTGATCGGCACGTTGGGTATTGATGCCACCCAACCGGACCGCACATTCACCCCAACCGAGGTGGAGTTGGCCGAAACGATTGCCGGACAAATCGCCGGGGCTGTCGAAACGGCCCGCCTTTTTGAGCAGATGCAGAGGGCTTTGGAGGAACAACGACGCTCTGAGGCGGCTCTCCGGCAAGCCGAGGAGAAATATCGCAGTATCGTTCAAAATAGCCTCGAGGGTATTTTCCAAACAACGCCGGATGGGCATTATCTAAGCGTTAACCCCGCCCTGGCTCGGCTGTACGGCTATAACACGCCCGAAGACCTCGTCACCGAACTGACAGATATCGGCCACCAACTCTATGTTGACCCTGACCGCCGGAACGTCTTTATGCGTTTGATGGATGAGCAGGATGAAGTCACAGCCTTTGAGTCCCGAATTTATCGGCGGGATGGCAACATTATCTGGATTTCGGAGAACGCCAGAGCCGTCCGGGATGGCGAGGGGCAACTGCTTTACTATGAAGGAACCGTAACGGACATCACCCAAAACAAAGAAGCAGAATTTGCGCTTAAGGAGAGTGAGCAGCGCTACCGCTCGCTATACAACCACACCCCGGTGATGATGCACTCCATTAACCAAGAGGGGTATCTGGTCAACGTCAATGACTACTGGCTGGCGACGCTGGGTTATGAGCGTGATGAGGTCATCGGACAACGGTCAACCGACTATTTAACCCCCGACTCTCAACGGCACGCCCAAGAGGTTGTCCTGCCTGAATTTTTCAGAAAAGGGTTTATCAACAATGCCGAATACCAGATGGTCAAGAAAAATGGCGAGGTGATCGATGTCTTAATCTCTGCTATCGCTCAATACAATGAGACGGGTGAGTTTACGAACACCCTGGCTTTCATTGTTGATGTGACGAAACGCAAACAGATCGAAGTCAACTTACGCCAGGCTCTCGAACGGACCCAATCGCTCTATCGAATCAGCGAGGCTCTGACGACTACAATCGATCAACGAGTGATGTTTGAAACGGTTCTGGGTGAATATCTCGATCTTCTTGGCCTGAAGCGGGGCGGCATTATGCTCTTGAATGAGCGGACGGGGAACAATGAACTGCGGGCGCTTTACGTTGATGGCAAAGCGGTTGAACCGGATTTCGTTCTGTCGCCAACGGAGGACATCGTTGCCCAACATCTCTCTGAAAATCCCGTGCCGTTCGTGATCGAAAATGTTCACACGCACCCGGCTACACAAGGTCAAACGATTTTCTTCGGCCATACGCAATCGATGCTTTTGATTCCGCTGATTGTCCGGGGGCAGGTGGTGGGCCGCATAGGGGCCGACTCACCGGAGGCGGGAAGTCACTTCTCCCAAGCGGTGATAGAGACCGGTCAGGCTATCGCCGACCAATTAGGCATCTGGTTAGAAAACCGCCAATTGTTAGAAGAAACACAAAAGCGCTCCATTCTCTTACAAACAGGCGCGGAAGTATCCAGAACGGCCAGCTCTATTCTCGATGTGGACGAACTCATCACCCGCTCGGTCAATCTTATCCGCAATAAGTTCGATTTTTACTATGTTGGCCTATTTTTGGTCGATGCGGAGGGGGAATGGGCCGTTTTACGGGCGGGGACGGGTGAGGCCGGCCGGATTCAGTTACAGAAAAAGCACCGCCTCAAAATTGGGGGCGAGTCGATGATCGGCTGGTGTGTGGCGCATGGGGAGGCCCGGATCGCTCTCGATGTGGGGGAGGAGGCCGTGCATTTCCAGAACCCTGATTTGCCGGAGACCCACTCTGAAATGGCGCTCCCCCTTATCAGCCGGGACGAAACGCTCGGTGCCCTGACCGTCCAAAGCATCGAGCAGAACGCCTTTTCTGATGAAGATATTACCCTGCTGCAAACAATGGCCGACCAACTGGCCAATGCCATCAGAAATGCCCATTTCTTTGAGGAAGTCAAACAAGCTCAGGAAGAGGCTGAAGAACGGCTACAGGAGACGATTGCGCTGCAACAGTTGAGCCAGGGTCTTTCGGGTACGCTGCGAGTCGATGAAATTTTGGATATTTTCTTCAAGGCCAGTATGAGAGTGCTTGAGTTTGAGTATATTCTCTATTCCCAAAGCGATGGTCAGCGGGTGAGAGCTATCGATGGACGCGGTATTAGTGACCACCATCTACGACAAACTGTACGGACGCTCGACAGCGATGATATTATGGCCGATATTATCCGCACCGGCAACACAGAAATCATCACCGGCTGGGATGATCGCTTCAACAAGGAACTATACGACGCCGAGGGGCACGCCGATTGGACTCGCATCTTCATCCCGGTTACGCTACGGCAGGAAAATATTGGGTTGGTCGAGGCTGGCTTTAAGCATAAGCGCCGAGAGATTGGGGAAACGCAGGTCAGGTTATTGCGAGCCTTCATCGACCAGACGGTACTGGCCCTGGATAATGCCCAACGCTACGAAGCCAGCCAACGGGTAGCCAGGCGGGAAGCCCTTATCAAAGAGATCACCACCAAAGTGCGGGCCTCGACTGACATCGACACGATTATGCGGACTACGGTTAGGGAAATTCAGGCGGCTGTTCCCGGCAAGCAAGCCTATATCAATTTGATTCCTCCTAAAAATGGCGAGGCGCACGACGCAGAATAAAAGCGGAAGGACCTAATCATGAGTAACCAGGCTTTAACGGACGAAGTTAAAGTAAATAAAAAGCAAAAGCGACCTAGCTATAAAAAGATAGCCGCCAAGTATGCCACCCATTTGGACGTGACTCAGACAATGACACAGATTATCACGGCTGAGGGAAAATTAGAAACGATTCTCGCGGAGGCATTAGATCATTTAATCGAAGCTTTGGGATACAGTGCGGCGCAAATTTATCGGCTTTCCCCCCACGGTCAGGATGTCTGGCTTTATCTGGAGCAGGGTGCAGGCACTCGACCTGTGACCTCGAACAGAGATATTTTTACCGTCGATGAACAGAATATCATCAGTGACAGCGCCCGCCGGGGTGAGCCGGTTTACATTGCCGATATCCAGGAAGGGCCTTATTCCTTTTATCCTGATGAGGCGGAGAAAAATATCCGGTCGGAGGTGGCTGTACCGTTACGCTACGGAAAAGCGGACCAGGATCAAAACCTGCTCGGTATCTTGAGAGTCCAGAGTCAAAAGCCTGATGATTTTGATGAGGCGGATATTAGCCTGCTGAGCAGTCTGGCCCACCTGTTCGCTTCGACGATAAAAAACAAACAAACGCTACAACAGTTACAAAATGGGCTGCAAGAGGCAAAAATTCTATACAATCTTAACAAAGACATCGACCTGGACAACCAACGAAGCGAGGGGACGCAACGATCACGGGGGTATCGCTATGATGGCCAACAGATAGCTACCTCCGATGAACTCCATCCTGCTGCCAAACTCATCCTGGCCAAAGAGACGGACGAGGCGACAACGGTTACGGATAAACAACACCGCGAGCTTGTCGCGCCGATCAAGCTCTACGGCGAAACGATTGGCCTGCTGGGGGTTGAAGACGCTCCGGAGGGAGCAGAGTGGACGGCGGATGACATTCGGCTGCTGGAGGAAATCAGTTCCCAGGTCGCCCTGGCGATTGAAAACTCCCGCTTGTTGCAACAAACCCAGGAGCAAACCAAAGAACTGTCCCTCCTCTTCGATACCAGCCGTCGTCTTTCGGAAACGATTGAATTGCATACCATTTACGATATTTTGGCTTCGCAGATCATCACCTATCTCCAGGCAGACCTATCCCGTATTTCCCTGTTCGATAAGAGCAACAATCACATCAACCTGATTATCGAGAAAAAACGGGATAAAGGGGGGCGGATAATCGACACGACCCAGCCCACAACCGAAGCCGTAGCCTCCTTTCCGCTGCTGCAACGGCTGCTCGATGATCCCCAGGTCACGACGTTCCACTTCGAAGACCCTGAAGCCAGACCAGCCCTGCCCTACCATATCGACAAGGCGATGCAAACCCTGTCGGTGATCCCCCTTAACTTCAAAGGTGTTCTGGTTGGGATTTTGGAAGTGGGCCATTTGCACGAACAACGGCGCTACACCGACAATGAGTATCAACTGACGCAGGCGATCATTTCCCAGATTGCCGTCGCTATCGAAAATGCCCAACAATTTCAGCGCACAGGAGAGGCTCTGGCCGAAACCCGGAAGCTTTACCAAATTAGCCGGGCTTTAGTCGAAGCGGAAACGCTGGAAAAAATTTACGACGTGGTCATTGACAATGTCAAATCTTTTGCTATTGATAGGGTCAGCATCTCCCTGATCGACCCGAACTTCTCCGGACATCTCAAAGATGTGACGGCCGAGGGTGTGACCATTGTGGCCAGTTGGGACAGAGAATCACAGCGCATCTTGCCGGTCGGCACGCAAATTTCCTCGGCGATTTTTCCCCTGGTCGAAGCCTTTGCTCAGCCTCCCTTCGATCCCCTGATTTCAGAAAATCTCAGCCGGGCCGACAACCAGGACAGACGCATGGATGAGGGGTTCCGGCTCTTTATGCATGAAGGGCTGGGGGCGATGACTCTCTTCTCGACACCGATGTTTCTGGGCGCGGAGTACAAGGGTGTTTTGTCGATTTCGACCCGCCAGGCCCACACTTACACCGACCAAGAAATTCGAGTCTACCAAACCTTAGCCGACCAGGCCATCATCGCCATCGAAAATCGCCGTCTTTTTGAAGCCATCCGCCAGGAGCGGGACCAGACCAGCCTGCTCCACGACATCGACCGGGCCTTAGGCCAAGCGATTACGATTGACCAGGTCGAAGAAATAATCCTGGACTTTACGGAAAAAATTGGGGCCGTCCATGGAGAAATTTACGTCTCCGACGGGCGGGGCTTCCTGTCGATGGCTTCGACCATTTCGGATCGACAAAAACTAACCATCAGTCAGGCCAGAGCGAATGTAAACAGTTTGCTAGGGTATGACCTCGATGACGACACGCTGGCCACGCAACTGCCTGTAATCACCACTGTCACCCAGATTGGCCCTAACGAATTAGCCAATGCTCTGACCTCAGTCGGGCTTGGCTCGCTGATCCTGACCCCGATTCACTCTCAACGCAGCACGCTACGGGGATTACTCCTCTTTCTTCATCCTGACGAGGATCATTTTACCCAGAATGATGTCTCCCTGCTGACGGCAATTGCCACCCAAACCCTATCGACGTTGGAAAATGTGTGGCTACTGCAACAAACGACGATTGCCCTGAGTGAAGCGGAAATCCTTTATGAGGCCACCCGCGACTTCAACCAGGCGCGTCACCCCGAAGAATTGCTGGACATCCTGGCCAAGAGCCTTGTGTTTACCGAAACCGGCACCGAATTCGATATTGACAATATGATTATCGTGACCACCTCGGAACTTGCCGGAGCAGCCACGCCCAAAAAGTTAAGTATTTTGGCCCGCTGGTACAATCAACAACGGACCGACGTGGTGACTCACATGGTCGAAGAAACAGAAATGCGTACCGAACGCTACCCATTTCTGTCCGACCTCAATGCCCAAGAAAGTGTAGTGATCTATTATCAGGATGTGGATGAGGTTTCTCAACAAAATATAGATAAATATTTCGGTCAGGCCCGTTCGATCCTGGCTATTCCGCTGACCGTTGGCAATAATTGGCTCGGCATCTTATTTTTGACCAGCCATATCGACAATTTCACCTTCACCCGAGACCTAACCAACCGAGTCACCACCCTGGCCGGACATACGGCAGTCGTCATCCAAAACTTACAACTTATCGAAGAGACTCAACAAACGCTTTACAACTCTGAAATCCTCTCGCAACTCGGTCAACAACTGCTCGAGGCCGAAAGCAAGGCGGATGTTTATAAACTGTGTCTCAATGCCATTGCGGCGACAGAACCGGGACGCGGGGCCGCCATCTTTCAATATGAAGTGTTAGAGAACGACATTGAATTAGAATTGGTCGATGTTTGGGATAGCCCCTCCCAAAATTGGTCAACTTTTACCCCAGGCACACGTTTTTCAGCGCAGGCCCTGGGCTTAACCAACTGGATGAAACGAGGCAAAACTATTGTTATCGGGGATACGGCCACGGAGGAGCGTTTCTCGGCAGAGGTCTTGGAGGTGCTGCATAACTTACAACTCAAAAGCTTGGTCACCGTCCCCATTCTATTCAACAAAGAAGTACAGGGCTTTATTTTAATCAGCCATCACGAAAGCAGTGCATTTTCCAATGAGATCATTCGACTTTATGAAGATATGGCCCGTCAAGTGTCCGGGGCTCTGGAAAATTTGCGCCTGTTGGCCGAGGCCCAACACCGGGCCAGGCTCCTACAAACGGCCACAGAGGTTTCACAAGCGGCGACCAGTTACTTAGACCTGAACGCTCTGCTGTTCGAGTCGGTTGATCTTATCAAAGAACGCTTTGAATTTTATCATGTTTCTATCTTCTTGGTAGATGAATACCAAAAATATGCGGTGGTCAAAGCCTCGACCGGAGAGGTTGGGAAGAAAATGGTGGCCATGCCCCACAAGTTAGAGGTTGGGGGCCGCAGCATTGTCGGTACGGCGACTGTGACCGGGAAGGCCCGTATTGCCGGGGATGTAGGAACCGACAGTGGTCACTTCAATAACCCGTTACTACCCGACACCCGCTCAGAAATGGCCTTACCCCTCTTGGCCCGGGGGGAGGTCATTGGCGCTCTCGATGTGCAAAGTACTAAACGGAATGCTTTCAGCGAGATCGACATCACTATTTTACAATCAATGGCCAACCAGTTGGCCAACGCCATCGAAGCGGCAAAATCTTTCCAAGAATCGCAGAAATCCCTCGAACAAGTCCGGCAAATCAATGAGTACCATTTGCGCCAGCAGTGGGGCACATTCCTTCGAGACCAAAAATTAACCAAAGGCTATCGTCTGACAGACGATGGTTTTACGGCCACCGAGCAAAATGAACTAGCGACGGAAATAGATCAAGCGATGGAGGCCAAGCAACCACTCATTATTCCCAAACCCAGCCTGTCGGCCAACGGCAACGAACGGGAAAAAACAAATCCCCAGCTCCCCAGAAAGCGGAGTTCCTCTCAATTGTACGTCTCGATGCCCGAAACCGAGGAAGAGCGTGAACCGGCCACGCTGGTCGCTCCCCTCAGTTTGCAAAACGAGGTTATCATTGGCACGCTCGATTTGGAGTTACCCCACCAGAATAGCACCTGGGAAGAGGACAACCTGGAAATCATCGAAGCTGTCACCCGCCAGGCGGCCCAGGCTATCGAAGCGACCCGCCTTTTCGAGCAAACCCAGGCGGCCCGGGAAGAGGCGGAAGCGCTCTACCGAGTGGGCCGCGCCCTGGTCACGGCGGAGAGTGAGAAGTCGATGTTCCGCACCGTCCTTGACGAAATGTTAACCATCCTGGGCTTGCAACAGGGGGGCATCCTGCTTTTATTCTCAGATGGAGACAGAACGTTTGGCAAAATGATGGCTCTATTCCGGGAGGGGCAACCGGAGATGACTGATGAGTACATCCCCATTCAGGGCAACCCCTCCTATGAGCGCCTTATCGCTACCAAAAAACCCCTGGCTATCGAAGATGCTATCAACGATCCGCTGCTGGCTACGGTCAAACAGATTAATATTTCGAGAAATGTCGCCTCGTTGCTCCTGGTCCCGATTATCATCAACGACGAAGTCATCGGGGCCATTGGGGCCGACTCGGTCGGTCAAAAACATAAATTTACGGAATGGGAAATCAACCTGGCCAGCGCCATGGCCGACCAATTAGCCATTATGCTCCAAAACCGCCGGCTACTTCAAGAAACCCGACGCCAAGCCATCCAGCTCCAGACCAGCGCCGATGTGGGCCGGGT